>DATLII010000152.1:0-3859 GCA_035539495.1 Dongiaceae bacterium | reverse complement strand
CGGTAGATTGTCGACACAGTAGTAACCGATATCTTCCAGTACGTGCAGGGCCGTGGTCTTGCCGGAGCCGGAGCGGCCGCTGATCACCACCAGTTTCATGACCAGTCGGCATCCGGAGGAGAAGAGCAGGCCGCGCCGATCACAGCGGTGTCACCAGCGCATCATAAATGGCCTGCGGTGACGGCGCGCGGCGGATGGTTTCGCGGCGACGGTCGTCGTTCAACAGGGTGGCAATCTTGGCCAGGATATTCAGGTGTTCCTCGTGAGCGGCCTTGGGCACCAGCAGCACAAACAGCATATCCACTGGCTGGCGATCGATGGCATCGAAATCCACCGGGCTTTCCAGCTTGATGAAGGTGCCGATGGCGCTGCCACAACGGCTGGCACGGCAATGGGGAATGGCAATGCCTTTGCCCAGGCCAGTGCTGCCCAGTTTTTCGCGGGCCACAAAGCTGTCGAATAATTCGTTGGGGTCGAGTTCGGGAAACTGCCGGGCGATGAGCCCGGCAGCAGTTTCCAGTACTTTCTTTTTGCTTGCGCCCTGCACGTGGTCAAATACACGCTCGGGAGTGATGATTTCCGCTAGTTCCATAAGGCGTTACTGTGCAGGGGAATGGGAGTTACCAGCTTTTCATCTTTTCTTTGTGCTTGACCACCTGCCGGTCAAGCTTGTCGGTCAGCATGTCGATGGCGGCGTACATATCTTCGGATTCAGCATTGGCATGCAGGTCGGCACCTTTTACCCGGATGGTGGCTTCAGCGATCTGGCGATTCTTTTCCACGCTGAGAATGGCCTGGATGCTGGTGATGTCGCCCGTGTGGCGTTCGAGTCTCTGCAGTTTCTCGGCAACATAATCCTTCAGTGCATCAGTCACTTCTACGTGGTGTCCGCTGATGTTGATTTGCATAGGCCACTCCTTAATCGTGGTTGCGTTTGTTGCAGGCGCCGCCGCCAGGCTGACGCTGCAGGGTCGGAAATTTGCCGTTCCTGTCTCTGAAACTTTCCGCCAGTTTGCCCAAGGGCGCAAGCGGAATATTGATCTGCCTCAGGTTGCAGTCAGTGATAACAGGACTATTCGAAGCTGGACACGAACTCGACGTCCCCTGTTAACCCATCCCTTGGGGGCTGCAGAGCGTCCATCTTCGAATAGTCTTGTTATCCTAACTGCACTCTTTTTTGCCTACACCAGCCGCTTGCGCTCATTCGACGGCGGAATCAGCATGGCCTCCCGGTATTTGGCGATGGTGCGACGGGCCACCTGGATATCCTGTTCTGCCAGAATGTCGGCGATCTTGCTGTCGCTGAGGGGCTTTTTCGGATTCTCCGCCGAAATCAGCTTTTTGATGATGGCGCGGATGGCGGTGGAGGAACACTCGCCGCCGGACCCGGTGCTGACGTGGCTGGAGAAGAAATATTTCAGCTCGAACACGCCCCTCGGCGTATGCATATATTTTTGCGTAGTAACGCGAGAAATGGTGGATTCGTGCATACCCACCGCTTCGGCAATGTCGTGTAACACCAATGGCTTCATGGCTTCCTCGCCGTGCTCCAGAAAACCGATCTGGTGTTCGACGATCTTGGTGGCGACCTTCAACAGCGTTTCGTTACGGCTCTGCAAACTTTTGATGAACCAGCGCGCTTCCTGCAGATTGTTTTTCAGGAAGGTATTGTCGCTGCTGTTGTCGGCACGCTGGATCAGCGATGCATAGCTGCTGTTCACTTTCAGCCGTGGCGTGGCTTCAGGGTTCAGTTCCACTCGCCAGCGGCCCTTGTCCTTGCGCACGATGACATCCGGTATCACATATTGGGTTTCATCCGCTTCGACACTGCTGCCCGGATACGGGTTCAATGTCTGGATCAGCGCGATGGCAGCTTTCAACCGATTCTCGGTCAGCTTGGTCTTGCGCATGATCAGGGTGAAATCGCGGGCACCCAGGGCTTCGATGAACAGGTCCACCAGCAGAATCGCGTCTTCCCGTTCGGGGCTTCTCGGTAATTGCTTCAATTGGATCAGCAGGCACTCGCGCAGATCGCGGGCGGCTACGCCGGGGGGATCGAATTGCTGGATACGGTGCAGAACAGCCAGTACTTCTTCCCGTGAGACCGGGGTATCTTCCTCGCCCTCGTCGTGGTGCAGTTGCACACCGAAGGCTTCCAGCTCCTGCTGCTGCAGGGCGATGATGTCGGTCACCACATCTTTCTGCGCCAGCACACAATCGCGGATTTCTTCCACGGTCTGGCTCAGGTAACCCTTGGGATCGATGGCCTCAATGATGGCCATGGCGATGACCCGGTCCAGGTCGGACATGTGGGTCAGGTTCAGTTGCCATAACAGGTTGTCGTAAATGGATTCCGGCGCGCTGTTGCGGCCTTCGAAATCGTAATCGTCGTCATCGCTGCTGGATGAGGATGATGAACCCATGGTGCCGTCGAACATCGTGTCCCAGTCGCTATCCACCGGCAGTTCGTCGGGCATCTCTTTGTTGTTCAGATCGACGGAGGTTTCGTCTTGGTGCTGGGTGACAGGGGTGTCGGAGGCGCTGGAGTATTCGGTGGTTTTGGCAAAGTCGATCAGGTCATTGAATTCGCCGGCGGCGGTTTCCACGGTAGCGGCATCGGCTTCGGCGCTGCCTTCGGCTTCTTCGCTACCCCGTTCCTCCATTTCCAACAGGGGATTGGAATCCAGCGCTTCCTGGATTTCAGCCTGCAGGTCGAGGGTGGAAAGTTGCAAAAGGCGGATGGCCTGTTGCAACTGGGGTGTCATGGTGAGGTGTTGGCCAATTTTTAGCTGTAGCGACGGCTTCATTGATACCTGGATACCTGTTCAATTAGTCCGGAATACGTGGGATTCACCTGCGCGATGACTGCGCCCTGATCTGAAAACGCCCCACCAAATTGCAGTCAATTTCAATAACTTATTGGGTGGTGCGAGGGTCCTTTCTTTTCAATTGTAAGAGTAAGGTGCCGGCAAAGCAATTTGCATGCCTGAAATACCTTAGAACTTTTACATCTGGAATTGTTGGCCTAGATAAACGTCCCGGACTTTTTGGTTTTGCAGGATAAGTGAGGGCTCACCTTCAGCGATGATATGCCCTTCGCTGACGATGTAGGCCTTCTCGCAGATATCCAGGGTGTCGCGTACGTTGTGATCGGTGATCAGCACGCCGATACCCCGTTCCTTGAGGTGGGTGATGATCTGTTTGATGTCCGCTACCGAGATGGGATCGACCCCGGCGAAGGGTTCGTCCAGCAGGATGAAGGCGGGGTCCATGGCCAAGGCACGGGCGATTTCCACCCGGCGGCGCTCGCCACCGGACAGGGCCTGGCCCAGGGATTCGGCGATGTGGCCGATGTGGAATTCCCCCAGCAACTGCTCCATTTTCTCCACCCGCTGACGCTTGGTCAGATCCTTGCGGGTTTCCAGGATCGCCAGGATGTTCTCCTTCACCTTCAGGCGACGGAACACCGAGGCTTCCTGCGGCAGATAACCGATACCGCGAGCGGCGCGGCCGTGCATGGGCAGGTGGGTGATGTCGGTGTCGTCGATGATTATGCGGCCTTTGTCCTGGGGGACGATGCCGATGATCATGTAGAAGCAGGTGGTTTTGCCGGCGCCGTTGGGGCCCAGCAGGCCGACGATCTGCCCGCTTTCGATGGAGACGGACACATCTTCCACCACCTTGCGGCCCTTGTAGCTCTTGGCGAGATGAGAGGCGCTAAGTCGGCTCATGGGGCTTTATTCTGGGAGGGCTTCTGGGCAGGCGGTTGTGCCGGCGCTGCGGGTTGTGCGGGCGCGGGCTTGGCTTCCGGCGCGATCTCGGCGGCGGAGGGCAGGATCATCTCCACGCGGCCCTTGCC
>DATLII010000151.1:0-3772 GCA_035539495.1 Dongiaceae bacterium | reverse complement strand
CCAGGCGCGGCGGGTAACCATACCGCTGTTTACTCCCTTTCTATCGACGCAGTGTTCTGAGGGAGGAGCCGACAATGATTATCACAACAAAAATTGCTCGTATATTGGGTACTGCTGGCCTTCTGCTTTCAGCTTCTCTGGCATCGGCTGAAGTCGTGGTCATCGTCAATGCTGCTTCTCCCATCAGTAGTGCCACCGCAGATGATATTGCGAAGGTTTTCCTGGGCAAGGCAAACGATCTGGGTGGTAATGACGTGGTGCCGGTCGATCAGTCTGAAGGTAGTGCGGTCCGGACCCAGTTCTATGAGAAGGTGGTACAGAAGAACGAATCACAACTGACCGCGTACTGGTCACGTCTGATTTTCACCGGCAAGGGGACTCCTCCTAAGCAGGTGGGAAAAGATGCTGATGTGGTCGACTCAGTTGCAACGGACGAAGAAGCTGTCGGTTACGTGGATTCATCCGCAGTGGCTGAGGGCGTTAAGGTGATCTTCACTGCGAAGTGAGGGTTACCTGAAATAAAAAACCGCAGCTTGGAGACGGGCTGCGGTTTTTTATTGGGCGATCGTTTTGTGAGACAGAATTTGGGGCGTGCGCCTCATGCTGGGCGTGGTTTAATGCATGCGTCGAGTTTGCTCAGTTTGGTACATGCCTACCTGGTAGTTAGTTTGATTCAGCCATTCCAGGAATTTTTCTGGCGCCAACGGCTTCGACAGCGTGTAACCCTGGATCACGTCGCAGCCCATGTTCTTCAGGATCTGTAGCATTTTTTCGTCTTCCACGCCTTCGGCTACCACGCGCATGCGCATGTTGTGGCTGATGTCGAGGGTGGAACGCACGATCATCATGTCGTCGTCATTATTGTTCATGTCCATGATGAAGGAGCGATCGATTTTGAGCTCGCTCATCGGCAGTTTTTTCAGATGTGACAGGCTGGAATAGCCGGTGCCAAAATCGTCAATCGAGGTCGACAGGCCAATCTGATTCCACTGATTCAGCACTTGGGTCGCCAGCGCCGGATTGTTGAGCATGGCGGTCTCGGTAATTTCCAGCGTGACGAACTGCGGTGCTACGCCGAAACGTTTCAATTCTGTCACCAGATGCTGGGTCAGATCGGTTTCTTCAATATTTTTGGGTGAAATATTGATGGACAAACCGATCTTATGCCCGCGCCGATGAACGAAGGCAATGGTCTTAATGGCATTGGTGATGACCCAGCGCGTAAGCGGTTTGATCACGCCGGAATTTTCCGCCAGTCCGATAAACTCATCCGGTGGAATGAAACCGAGTTTAGGGTGGTTCCAACGAATCAGGGCCTCGGCGCTGACGATGCTCATGTTATGCGTATCGAGCTGGGGCTGCAGGTAGATGGCCAGTTGATCGGTTTCAATGGCCTTGCGTAGCTCGCTGATCAGGGACAGCCGGCGTTCGTTGTAAGGGTTGATGTCGTCGCTGTAGATGACAAGATCTTTGCTGTTTTTCTGCGCCCGCTCCACGGCCACGAAAGCGTTGCGGATGATGCGCTCTGCGTCGTCACCCGCGCAGACGCGATACAAGCCAGCGCCAGTGGAAAGATCCAGCGTGATGTCGTTGAGAATGAGGTGGGGCGGCAGGCCGTTTTGCACTTGTTGCACCAGCGCTTCGCACTCCGCCAGTGTGCGGGTTTGCAGCAGGAAGGCGAACGTGATGCCTTGCATGGAAGCCAGATATTCGTCGTTGTCAGTGCTGAGTACGATGCGATTGCTGGCGGGGACGCGCAGCAATTGTTCTTGCAGGAAGCAGGTGGTCTGATGCACGACCTGGTCGCCTACGTAGTGGCCCAGGGTGTTGTTGATTTCACGCAGTCCTTTCAATTTCAGCAGGACCAGTGCGGGTGTCAGGTCGTCATCGCGAGTGGCCAGGACATGCTCGATGCTGTCTTTCAGAATGACGCGATTAGCCAGGCCGGTGTTGGGATCCTGATGCGCCAGCTGGCTCAATTCTTTTTCAGCGTGTTGCAGCGCTTCGATGGCGCGGCTCTGCTCGCGCAGGGCGCGCTGTTTGTCCAGTTGATCGATTCGCAATTGGTCAGCGATGGCGGCGACGAGCGATAGCACTTCCACCAAACAGCCCAGTTGCGGCGCCAGTTGTATGAAATCGCTGTAAGGCAGCAATCCGCGCAGATACGCGATGTGCGCCAGGGTCATGGTGATGTTGGCGCCCCAGCCGAACAGGAAAAAGCGAGCAGTTTTGACGCCTTTTCTGAGGCAGATAACTGCAGCTAGCACCACGGGAATCACGGACACCAGCAGGATCAGATTATTGAGAATGGCAGCAGGAAAATAGGGCAGAACCAGCGCAGAAACGATGGCGATCGAACCCAGCAGACCGTTGCAGCGGATCCAGTAATCGAGTCGCGGTGTGTGGGTGGCGGTGTCGAGGAAGCGGCGACTGAACAAAGTCGCGCACAGGATAGAGAATCCGATGAAGAACAGGTGAGCAGACTTCTGCCATTCCGGCGCTTCCGGCCACAACAGCCAGTAGGCGTAAGCGGTGTAAGAGCCCTGCGTGAGCGCCAGCGAGGTAATCAGCAGCGACAGGTACAGATAGAGCAGGTTGCGCGTCACCACGAGGAAGATCAGCGCCAGGACGGCGGTGAGAAAAAAAACGGAGAAGAACGTGCCCCAATTGATGCCGCTCTGACCCGCGCTGGCGGCGAAGGAGACAGGGGATTCAAGTTCGAACGACAGCGTCTGTTTCAGACGGCCACTGGCAGCAATCAGCAACTGATAGTTAACGCCGCTTTTCAGTTCCAGCGGAAACGCCATCAGCAGGCCGGGAGTGGGGCGCTGGCTGTAGGGAATGCTCTCGCCATTGAACAGATGCCGCACTTGCTGGCCGTCGGCGTATAGGAATAGTTCCAACCGATCGAATTTGGGATACAGGTGCCGCACTCGCAGGATTTGATCCAGGTGTGGCCCGTCGCCATCAAAGCGCAACTCGGTGAGCAGCCAATATGTTGTGTTGCGATTGCCGATGGTGACACCGTCGGTGCTGGCATTCTGCTGTGGGATTTGCTGCAACGCCTGCAGCGCCTGTTCCGGTGTCAGCGAGGTATTACTTTCCAGGAGACGAAAAGCGGGGTGCGCGGGCACGGACGACAGGTCCGCAGCAGTCGCCAGGCTGCTTAGCAGCAACAGGCAGAGTGCCAGCAGAGGGTGGGTCATCCTTTCCAGCAGGGGCGTCCTATAACTGGTTCCAGTTCCCATCAGGTCTGTGAATGAGTTCAAATCAGGTAGGTTGGGCCATAAAAAACGGGCGCCTGCTGCAGTGCTGATGCCCGTTATCTTGGTCGTTGTTTTAGAAGTGTAGTTGATTAAAAAACGTCCGCCATTAGGCGCTTATCACCATTTTGCATAATGGTCTTCGCAGAATCCGGGGATCAGCTCCAAATCGAGGCGGCGTCCGTCTTCTAGGGTGAAAGTCCCTGTAAAACAACCGGTTAATTGGGTGAAATTGGAGGCCAACAGGAAGAGGTCGAGCTTTTCGCTGCGTTCTCCGACGGCAGTAAAGTGCAGGTCGAGTCGGCCGCATTCGGTGCGGACGCGCCAGGGTTTGCGGCGGTCGGAACGGTCGAATTCGAAGTGAACCGGGCCGAGGGGGTGCAAATGGCCATTCACCCAGACGGCGTTTTCGGTGAAGCCGGTTTCGTTGACGCCGTTGGCCAGGTTGGCGCCTATGCGGGTTCCGTCCGCCAGACGACCTGACAGACTGGCCCAGTTCCAGGCGGTGT
>DATLII010000150.1:0-5090 GCA_035539495.1 Dongiaceae bacterium | reverse complement strand
ACGGCAGTGATTGCGCGGGTGTGCCACTGAGTCTGAGTTTTGCTGATGCGCTTGTGGCGGCTGCTGCGTCAGGCGGATGGAGGTTACCAAATGTCAATGAGCTGGGTAGCATTGTAGAGGAGTGCCGGTTTGCACCGGCTTTGAATAGGCAAGTGTTCCCTGGACAAAGTGCCGGTTCGACAGTTTGGTCGTCCTCGACAGCCGTTCCTTATGAAGCCAGCCTTCCGTTGATCGTCAGTTTAAGCTCTGGCACCATATCCTCAACATCATTTTATTCCGGTGGCCTACGTACCTTGCGAGTCAAGTTGGTACGCGACTCCTATTGATACGATGCGGTTGCCTGCATGGCTTGCTGTTCGCGCAATTGTTGCGGTTATGGCAGCAACAATCGGTTTGGCTATGTCGGAATAAGTGGTTTAGATTGGAGAAATCTTTTCAACAAACTGGACGTATCCCAACGTCCACCTCCAATTGCCTGCACCTCCGAATAAAACTGATCCACCAACGCTGCTACCGGCAGGTGCGACCCATTCCTCCTTGCTTCCTCCAAACAAATCCCCAAATCCTTCCGCATCCAATCCACGGCAAAACCATGCTCGAACTTACCCTCAATCATCGTCTTGTGGCGATTCACCATTTGCCAGGATTGCGCCGCTCCTTTGCCGATAACGTCGAACACCTGTTCCGCATCTAGTCCAGCGTTCAGCGCAAACTGCACGCCTTCCGCCAAGCTCTGCACCAAGCCAGCAATACAAATCTGATTCACCATCTTGGTAAGCTGTCCGCTGCCAACGGGGCCCATCAACGTAACTTGGCGCGCATAAACTCCAATAACATCCCGCACCTGCTCAAACGCATCCGCATTTCCACCACACATAATCGTGAGCTGTCCATTTATCGCGCCTTGCTGTCCGCCAGACACGGGAGCGTCCACAAATTTAACTTGCTTGTCCGCCAGCGTTGTATGCAGTTCCCGAGCAATTTGAGCAGATGTTGTCGTGTGATCCACCAGAATACAGCCAGGCTTTGCTGTTGCTGCAATGCCATCTGCGCCCAATATCACGCTACTTAAATCATGATCGTTGCCTACGCAGGTCAGGACAATATCTGCACCTTGTGCAGCGGCAGCAGGGGAGCCAGCAGTGCTGCCATTGGGGTACGTTTCCAGCCAACGTTCCGCTTTATCCCGGCTACGATTGAATGCGGTGACAGCATGGCCTGCATTCAATAAATGCCCCGCCATGGGAAATCCCATTACACCCAGTCCGATAAATGCGATTTTCATGTTGGCCTCCCGCCAGAAAATAATGGTTGCCAGACAGTGTGGCAGAAATAAAAAAGGCTGCCGCAGCAGCCTTTTTACACGATACAAGCCTTAACTCAACGCTTGTTCATCTCAACGAAATCGCGCTGAGGAGAACCAGTGTACAGCTGACGCGGACGACCGATCCGGTAAGAACCGCTGATCATCTCATGCCAGTGAGCAACCCAACCGACCGTCCGTGCCAGGGCAAAAATCACGGTGAACATGCTGGTCGGAATACCAATGGCCTTCAGAATGATGCCGGAGTAGAAGTCCACGTTCGGGTACAGTTTCTTCTCGACAAAGTACGGATCGGAGCGGGCGATTTCTTCCAGCTTCATCGCCAGTTCCAGTTTCGGATCGTTGATGCCCAGAGCGCCCAGTACTTCGTCGCAGGTTTCTTTCATTACTTTCGCGCGCGGATCGAAGTTTTTGTAAACGCGGTGGCCGAAGCCCATCAACTTGAAGGAATCGTTTTTATCTTTGGCGCGGGCGATGAATTTGTCGATGTTTTTCACATCACCAATCTCGTCCAGCATGTTCAGCACGGCTTCGTTGGCGCCGCCGTGTGCGGGTCCCCACAGTGCTGCGATACCGGCAGCAATACAGGCGAATGGGTTGGCACCGGAAGAGCCAGCCAGACGCACGGTGGAAGTGGAAGCGTTCTGCTCGTGATCGGCGTGCAGGATAAAGATTTTATCCATCGCTTTCGCCAGCACCGGATTCACTTTGTAATCGGCGCAAGGTACGGCAAACATCATGTGCAGGAAGTTTTCTGCATAGTTCAGATCGTTGCGCGGATACATGAATGGCTGGCCGAGCGAATACTTGTAACACATCGCCGCCAGCGTGGGCATTTTTGCAATCAGGCGGAAAGCGGCCACTTCACGATGACGCTCATCCGAAATTTCCAGTGAGTCGTGATAGAAAGCGGAGAGGGCGCCGACAACACCGCACATGATCGCCATCGGATGCGCATCGCGACGGAAGCCTTGGAAGAAGCTGCGCAGTTGCTCGTGCACCATGGTGTGGTTGCGGATGGTGCTTTCGAATTTGTTTTTCTGCTCTTTGTTCGGCAGTTCTCCGTAGAGCAGCAGGAAGCAGGTTTCGAGATAGTCTGAGTGTTCAGCCAGTTGTTCGATCGGATAGCCGCGGTGCAGCAGAATGCCGGCGTCGCCATCGATGTAGGTAATTTTGGATTCGCAGGATGCAGTGGAAACAAATCCGGGGTCGTAAGTGAACACGCCTGCGCCGGTAAGTTTGCCGACATCAATGACGTCTGGACCGATGGTGCCGGAGTAGATGGGCAGATCCAACGTCTTTTGACCTAGGGTCAACTGAGCGGATTTCTCAGTCATAATGCTCTCCTGTGCTCGTGGGCAGGCATTCAAAGCAATTTTTGCGCCTTGAACCCGTGATCGAACGGGTGGGTTGTATCGCGGGGTGCCTGTGCGTCTGTTGAATTTGAGCTGAATCGGCCGGCCTGGCAATGCCTGAAATAGCCGGTCGCGATCTGGTGTCAGATGCTTCGGCTCAAGTGCTTGTTGTTCAAGCCAAAGTGGGGGCCAAAACTAATCACTCCATGAATGTTTGTCAAATTATTTCCGGATACCGTGCCCAAAAAGCAGTCGTCGGACCCCTTATTTTGCGCGATTTTTCCATTATAGTGCACGCAGATAGCGCGGTGCCCAAAAACGGTCATAACTGCTTGTAATTGCAGCGCCAACTCGTTATCAGCTGTTTGTATTTCAATTGTGATGGGACTATACTTCCGCCCCGAATGAGAGGAGGGGTTGATATTTAGGCAGTTCAAATCGAGTGCCTATATAGATGCCGCTTGATCACCCAAAAATTGCTTCCTTCAACGCTCCGTTCTGGAGCCTTCGTAACTGGGTTAATGCCGTGAAGAGTCAGCGACCTGTAAACCTGGACATTACCACCATCAAGTTTCCGTTACCTGCGCTTGCATCTATTACTCACCGGATTGCTGGGATTGCCATTTTCATTGGAATGGCGTTTCTGATTTGGGGTTTGGGTGCGTCGTTGGAAAGCGAAGAGAGTTTCAATGCCCTGAAAGGGACCCTGGGCGGTTTTATTCCCAAGCTGATTCTGTGGCTGATTCTGGCTGGTTTCATTTATCACTTCGTGGCGGGCATTCGTCACCTGCTGATGGATCTTGGTTATTTTGAAACCCTGGAAGGCGCCAAGGCCATGGCTATTAGCGTAATGGTTATCTCGGCGATTCTGATCGTAGTGGCGGGGGTATGGGTATGGTAACCAGCGTAACGAGTCTGGGTAAAAACGGTCTGTATGACTGGGTGATCCAGCGCGCGACGGCTGTCGTGTTGGGCGTTTACTTCGTCTGTCTGATGGGCTTCTTCATCACTACTCCTGATCTTACCTACACGCAGTGGCATGCTTTCATGAGCAGCACTTATATGCGTGTTTTCTCTCTGCTGGCGCTGTTGTCTATGGGCGCTCATGCCTGGGTCGGCCTGTGGGTCGTAACCACTGACTATATTACTACCCGCCAGCTGGGTGCCATCGCCACTCCGTTGCGGATCGCGGTGCAAGCCGGTTTTGTGCTGGCGACGATCGTATATGTGATCTGGGGCGTCCAGATTTTGTGGGGAATTTAAGTCATGTCCAATATTCGCACCTTGACCTTTGATGCGGTGATCGTGGGCGGCGGTGGAGCCGGCATGCGCGCTGCGCTGCAATTGGCCCAGTCCGGCCAGAAGACAGCTCTGATCTCCAAAGTATTCCCGACTCGGTCCCACACTGTGTCCGCTCAGGGCGGTATCACGTGCGCGATCGCCAGTGCCGATCCGAATGACGATTGGCGTTGGCACATGTACGACACCGTCAAGGGCTCTGACTATATCGGCGACCAGGATGCAATCGAATATATGTGCAGCGTCGGTCCCCAGGTAGTTTTCGAGCTGGAGCACATGGGTCTGCCGTTCTCCCGTACTGATGAAGGCCGTATCTACCAGCGTCCGTTCGGTGGTCAGTCCAAGAACTATGGTGAAGGCGGTCAGGCGGCACGGACCTGTGCGGCTGCGGACCGTACCGGCCACGCGCTGTTGCATGCGCTGTATCAACAGAACGTACGCTTCAACACCAACTTCTATAACGAGTGGTATGCCGCTGATCTGGTGACCAACCAGGATGGTGCGGTGACCGGTGTTATCGCCGTCAATATCGAAACCGGTGAAGCGGTTTACTTCAAATCCAAAGCCACTGTGTTTGCTACCGGCGGCGCGGGTCGTATCTATTCCTCCACCACCAACGCCCTAATCAACTCGGGTGACGGCGTAGGCATGGCACTGCGTGCTGGCTTCCCGGTGCAGGACATCGAAATGTGGCAGTTCCACCCGACCGGCATCGCCGGCGCTGGCGTACTGGTAACCGAAGGTTGCCGGGGCGAGGGTGGCTACCTGATCAACAAGGATGGCGAGCGCTTCATGGAGCGTTACGCTCCCAACGCGAAAGACCTGGCGGGCCGTGACGTGGTTGCGCGCTCGATGATGCAGGAAATCCTTGACGGTCGCGGCTGCGGTCCGGAAGGGGATCACGTGTATCTGAAACTGGATCACCTGGGTGAGGAAGTGCTGCACAAGCGCCTGCCGGGTATCTGCGAACTGTCCATCACCTTCGCTCACGCCGACCCGGTGAAAGAACCGATCCCGGTAGTGCCGACCTGCCATTACATGATGGGTGGCATCCCCACCAATATTAACGGCCAGGCGATTACCCAGGATGCAGCTGGCAATGACAAGATCAT
>DATLII010000149.1:0-5681 GCA_035539495.1 Dongiaceae bacterium | reverse complement strand
AATTCTGGCGTGGCGTCATCGCATCGTCGGTCAGTCGATTCTGAAAGGCACACCCTTCGAATCCATGCTGATGAAGGAAGGTATCGATCACACGTCGGTGGAAGGCGCATCCAACCTGCCCTACGCAATTCCCAATTTTCGCGTTGAATTGACGACCACCAACCCCGGCGTGCCAGTGCAATGGTGGCGCTCGGTGGGTTCAACCCATACCGCGTTTGCCACTGAACATTTTCTCGATCGTCTGGCGCGCATGGCAGGGCGTGATCCGCTGCAATTCCGCCTGCAGATGTTGAAGGATCAACCCCGTCACACTGCCGTGCTGCAACTGGCGGCGGAAAAAAGCGGCTGGGGCAAACCGCAACCCAAAGGTGTCAGCCTGGGGTTGGCGGTGCATGAATCCTTCAACACCTGTGTGGCGCAAGTGGCGCAGATCCGTCGCCAGAACGATGGCCGTTTCAAAGTGGAAAAAGTGTTCTGCGCGGTGGATTGCGGCCTGGCGGTGAATCCGGATGTGGTGGCCGCGCAAATGGAAGGTGGCATCGGTTATGGTCTATCGCCAACGTTGATGAGTGCGGTGAATCTGCTGGATGGAAAAGTAGTGGAATCCAATTTCCATGATTACAAAGTGGCGCGCATGCAGGACATGCCGGATGTGGAAGTGCACATTCTGCCCTCGGCCAAACCGCCCACGGGTGTGGGTGAACCGGGCACACCCGTAATCGCGCCCGCTGTTGCCAATGCACTTTTTGCTGCCACTGGAAAATTCAGCCAACGTCTGCCGCTGGAGTTAACGTGACGTCCCGCGACAACTCCCCAAGTCAGGATGGCCCGCACACGCCCGCGCAACATCCCACGGTGGCAGACCTGGAAACGCTTTACCGCACGGAATCCCGGCGCGTACTGGCAACCCTGATTCGCCTGCTGAAGGATTTCGATCTGGCGGAAGAAGCGCTGCACGATGCGTTCGCTGCCGCGATGGTGCAATGGCCGCAAGACGGCATGCCGCAAAATCCCCGCGCCTGGCTGGTGTCGGCCGGGCGCTTCAAAGCCATCGACCAGTTGCGCAAGCGCGCCCGCTTCAACACCAACCTGGACGACATTGCCGACGAACTGGAAGCGGAGCCACCACCGGACGAAGAAACGATTGAAGATGATCGCCTGCGCTTGATATTCACCTGCTGCCATCCCAGTCTGGCGCCAGAAGCGCAGATCGCGCTGACGTTGCGGGAAGTGTGCGGCCTCAGCACCGAGGAAATTGCCCGCGCGTTTCTGGTGACACCGACGACACTGGCGCAACGCATCGTGCGCGCGAAATCCAAAATCCGCGACGCCCGCATTCCTTATGAAGTGCCCGCGCCCAACGAATTACCGGATCGATTGGAGTCCGTGCTGCGGGTGATGTATTTGGTGTTCAACGAGGGTTACGCGGCCTCCAGCGGCGACGAGTTGATCCGGCAGGATCTGAGCAGCGAAGCCATTCGTCTGGTGCGTCTGCTACTGGATCTGCTGCCGGAGCCCGAAGTAGAAGGCCTGCTGGCACTGATGCTGCTGCACGATTCCCGCCGCAACACACGTGCCTCTGCCGACGGCGATCTGATCCTGCTGGAACATCAGGATCGCAGTCGCTGGGATCACGCACAGATTGCAGAAGGCTGCGATCGGGTGGAACGCGCTCTGCGATCGCGCCGCTTTGGACCTTACAGTTTGCAAGCCGCCATTGCAGCCGTGCATGCGGAGGCCACCGATGTGGCCAGCACAGATTGGGAACAAATCGTCGGACTGTACGATGCACTGCTGCAACAGTTGCCGTCGCCGGTGGTGGAATTGAATCGTGCGGTAGCGGTGGCCATGCGCGATGGTCCTGCGGCGGGACTGGCTCTGGTGGAGGCATTGCTGGAACG
This sequence comes from Dongiaceae bacterium, assembly GCA_035539495.1. Classification (GTDB taxonomy): domain Bacteria; phylum Pseudomonadota; class Gammaproteobacteria; order Pseudomonadales; family Ketobacteraceae; genus Ch67. The sequence continues at coordinate 3,780 of DATLII010000149.1, read as the reverse complement.
GGGCGAACTGGCGAACTACCATCTTGCCCATGCGGCGCGGGCAGATCTGTGCCAACGCCTGGGCCGGCTCGACGATGCCCGTCATTCTTACCAAGCGGCGCTGGATCGGGTGCAGTTGGCGGCGGAACGCCGATTTCTGACTCAGAGATTAAGCGCCTTGTCGCATTGAACGACTTGTCATACCGATTATTGAGTTCCATCAAGACGGCACTTTCCGAATACCGTCACGATGATTTTCTAACAACGAAAAAGGATTTCCTATGCGCCTTTTCCAAGGCACTCGCACTATCCTGCTCGCCTGCACCCTGCAAACATTAACGTTCGCCGCCGTTGCCGATGACGCCATTCCCAATCATCCGCTGCTGCAGGACAACCTGCTGATCAGTTTCGGTGGCTTCTACTCCCGCAACAACACCACCGCAGGCCTAGCACCGTCGGGCGGCGGCACGGGCGTGGGCATCGATTTCGAAGACACTCTCGACCTGAGCGATCATGACGCCACCCCGATGCTGGGCCTGATCTGGCGATTCGCCGATCGCTGGCGCCTGGACGCCGAGTATTTCCAGCTGAATCGCGATGCCCGCCGCGAATTGTCGGCTGACATCGAATGGGGCGATCAATCCTATACCACCGGCACCGTCGTGGATTCCACCTTCGACGTTACCGACACCCGCGTCAGCGTCGGCTATTCGTTCTTCCGCACCAAAGACAAAGAAGTGGGCGCCGGGCTCGGCCTGCACGTCACCAAGTTTGAAGCCAGTCTGGACACCAGCGGACGCAGCGCCGAAGGCAGCGACGTATCAGCGCCATTGCCCGTGATTAACCTGTATGCCGGCTTCGCCCTCACCGACACCTGGGCCATCCGCCTCCGCACCGACTGGCTGTCGCTGACCTACGGCGATTACAGCGGCGACATCCGCGACATGGCCATCGATGTGCATTATCAACCCTGGCAACACGTGGGATTGGGCTTTGGCGTACGTAATCTGGTGATGGATCTGGACGTGGACAGCTCAGACTGGAACGGTCAGGCTCGGATGAATTTCCAAGGCCCCACTGCCTTCATCACGGGTTCTTTCTGATACCGCGCTATTCCCAGGCAAAGTTCTGGTTTAGGCTAGCATCTGACCCGTTTAGTTTTATTCAGGAACAAGGAGCTTTAAATGAGCGACCAAAAAACCGATGCCGGCGTCATTGCCGCGCTGGCTCAGCGCATGAACGATTTCCGTCTGCCTCGTGCCCTGGACATCAAGGCCAAAGTGGATAAGGGCGAGTTGCTGGATGAATTCGATATCAAATTTCTGGAAGAAGTATTCGAGGATGCCGGTGCGGCGCGTACCTATCTGACACACCATCCGGAGTTGACCGACGTGGTCAACAAGATCGTCAATCTATACAAAGAAATTACGGACAAAGCGCTGGCGAACGAGCAGGCTCGTAAGTCCTGACATGCGCCCCCTGCTTCGCCCATGCAGAGGACGCCGGACTTTTGCCGGCTCCTCTGCACGTAACTTTCTCTGCAGGTAACTTCCTCTGCACGTAACGCTCAGTTTTTATTGCCGCCGAACTTCTTTGCTCAGAACTTCTCGTCCACATACCGGAACGGATAATCTCGCGGTGTGTAGCGACCAATCTTGCGCTTGGGCAACTTCACTTTCTCCATCGGCACGTCTTCATAGGGAATATGATTCAGCAGATGGCTGATCACATTCAGCCGCACCCGTTTCTTGTCCTCTGAACGCGCAACGAACCAGGGCGCCCAAGCAGTGTCGGTGTGCGCAAACATGTCGTCGCGGGCCTCGGTGTAATCATCCCAGCGATTGAAGGATTTGATGTCCATCGGCGTCAGCTTCCAGATTTTACGACCGTCATCGATACGATCACGCAAACGACGCTCCTGCTCCTCCGGACTCACTTCCAACCAGTATTTCAGCAGGATAACGCCGGACTCAACGATGGCACGCTCCATCTGCGGCGCCTGCAGCAGAAACTTTTCCACCTGCTCCGGCGTACAGAATCCCATCACACGCTCCACACCGGCGCGGTTGTACCAGCTGCGATCCAGAATCACCACCTCGCCCGCGGCAGGCAGATGTTTCAGATAACGCTGCATGTACATCTGGCTTTTTTCACGCTCGGTGGGGGCCGGTAACGCCACTACGCGGAAGATACGAGGGCTCACCCGCTCAGTAATGGCCTTGATAGTGCCACCCTTGCCAGCACCGTCACGCCCTTCGAAAATGATGCATACCTTCAATCCCTTGTGCACCACCCAACGCTGCAGCTTCACGAGTTCCACATGCAACCGCTTTAGTTCTTTGGCATATTCCTTATTGCCAAACGGTTGGGATGGGTCCATTTCCTGGACCGGCACTTCTGCCTTCTTCGTCTTCTTGGCCATGCAATCCCCTTTGCTATCATCGATGGTTGCTATCAGTTGCTATCATCGGCGTCTTCGATCCTGCGGCCAGGACGCCCGCTTCGGCAACCAGGGTGGCGCCGTACTCCAGATTACTGGGGGAAGCGCTACCTCCGCAACGTTGTCAGATCAAGAAAACGGTCGTAGCCGGCAGCCTGAAAAATATTTTCATCCGATTGTCGAAATCCGGTGGGGCTGGTACGACCAATAAGGGAAAGCGACTCACATTGACCATTTCAAGGAGAATCCCATGCGTTTCATGATCATCCGCAAAGCCGATGCCGACACCGAAGCCGGCAAGATGCCCAGCAACGACCTGCTGGAAGCCATGGCCAAATACAATGAAGAACTGATCAAGGCCGGCCTGATGCTGGACGGCATGGGGCTGCACCCCTCCTCCGCTGGCGCCAAAATCCAATTCCAGAACGGCAAACCCATTATTACTGATGGCCCCTTCGCCGAAACTCGCGAATTGATCGCCGGCTTCACTCTGATCCAGACCAAGTCAAAAGAAGAAGCCCTGGAATGGGTGAAGCGCTGGCCAGCCGAGGATGCCGACGGCCGCGCCAATCTGGAACTGCGGCGGGTGTTCGAGATGGAAGACTTTGCACCGGGCGACGGCATTGAACATCATGAGCAGAATGCCGCACTGCTGGCGGCCAGCAGTTTGCGGCTGAATCCTTATCTGAACTTCAATGGCAATTGCCGCGAAGCATTCGAGTACTATGAAAAAGTGTTGGGCGGCAAAATCGAAGTGCTGCAGACCTTCGGCGAATCGCCCATGTGTGACCAGGTTCCGCCAGAGATGCGTGACATGGTTGTGCACGTTCACCTCAATATGGGCAACGCAGTGCTGATGGGATCAGATGCCCCGCCGAATCGTTTCCAGCCCAACCAGGGTATTTCCAACAGCCTGAACGTGCCCAGCCCGGAGGAAGCCGAACGCATTTTTAATGCGCTGGCCGATAAAGGCACCGTCGTCATGCCGCTGGCTGAAACATTCTGGGCGCGCAAATTCGGCGCTCTGCAGGACCAGTTCGGGATTCACTGGATGATTAATTGCACTTGACCCACCGCGAGTGATTTTTTGCGAATGACAACACCTAACATTGCTGCGAGGACAACCCTATGAAATACCTGTGCCTGGTGTATTACGAAGAAGCCGTCATTGACGCGATGAGCCCGCAAGCCTGGGACGATTTGAATCAGGAATGCATCGCCTGCGGCGAAGGATTGCGGGAAAGCGGCCACTGGCTAGGAGGTAATGCCCTGCAGCCAATATCCACTGCCACCACTGTGCGAGTACGCAATGGCCGGGTGCTGACAACGGATGGGCCATTTGCGGAAACCAAAGAGCAACT
>DATLII010000148.1:0-2921 GCA_035539495.1 Dongiaceae bacterium | reverse complement strand
GGATTACCGAACCCAGCGTTTCCAGCGGCATGTCATCGCTGTATTTGTCCAGCCACTCGATCACCAATCGTAGATTGATGTTGGGCTCGGGAATCTCGTCGCCATCCAACATACCCCAGCGCCGCATCAATGCCATTTCCGCGTTGGCATGGCGTTGTTCCTCGGCATGAAAATAGGTATAGATTTCTTTCAGCGTGTCGTTGGGGGCTTTTTTTGCCAGCGCCGCAAAACCGCGAGCGCCCACATGCTCGATCCACATCAGATCGGCCATAAAGGCTTTCAGCTTGGGCCACTGTTCTTCCGTGATCAGCTCGGCTCCTGGCGCGTCCCAGTCGATATCCGCCAACGCCCACTGGCTGTTTTTGATTTTCACCAGCATTTTGTCGAGATCGATCATTGCCATGACACTCTCCTCTTCACAGGTACTGCAATAAACAACGTGCGAAAATATGTGCTGTTCAGGCGTCCGTCGCCTTGCTCAACACACGGCCGATCAAACCGGAACCGCGGTTGTAGCTCACTGGAGCCAAACGCTTCATGCGCCACACCATGCGCGCATCCAATTGCGGCAACACATACAACTGGCCTCGGTCGGCGGCATCCAGGGTTTTACGGGCCACGCTGTCGGCGGACACACCGGTGATATCCATCAGGCGCTGAGCGAAACGGGATGCGCCATCGGCGATACGGCCGTCGCGGGTGATATTGGTTTTGACGAAGGTAGGACAGAGCGCGGTGACGCGAATGCCGGTGCCGGCCAACTCAGCCGCCAGCGTTTCCGACAGCGCCAGCACCGCGGCTTTGCTCAGGTTGTAGGGGCCCATCAACGGTGCGGCGGCAAAGCTGGCGGTGGAGCACACATTGATGATTGCGCCCTTCCCCTGTGCCCGTAGTTTTGGTGCGAAGACATGGCAGCCATGCACTACGCCCCATAGGTTGACGCCCACGGTCCATTGCCAGTCTTCAATCGCGATTTCCCCGATGGGCTTGCCGCCAATGCCAACACCGGCGTTGTTCACCACCAGATCCACCGGACTTTTCAGCCACTGCTCTGCTGCATCCGCCAGGCGCTGAACGTCTTCCAGGCTGGAGACGTCGCAACGCAACGCCAGGGCCTGACCACCGGCCGCGTTGATCTCGCTGACCGTAGCTTCGGCAGTCGCCAGATTGATATCCGAGCACACCACCCGGCCGCCACGGCGAGCGATTTCTAGGGCGAATGCCTTGCCGATGCCGCTGCCCGCGCCGGTTACCACGGCCGCAGCCTGGCGAGAAACTTTTTTCGAAAACATGTCTACTCCCGGTGGATTCTTAATTACTGAATTGGCTCATTGGCACAAAGTGCTTGAAACTCAATCAAACAGGATTGATTGTTACATCAATTGATGTAACATTATTCCGAACATTTGTTCGGATTCAATTCGGAATAGCCATGCCCAGAAAACCCCGCCAGCAACGCTCCCGCGCCACCGTCGACGCCATCATTGAAGCCGGTTTTATCTGTGTGGCGGAAAGGGGCACAGAAGACACCACCACCCGCCATATCGCTGAAAAAGCAGGCATCGGCGTGGGTTCGCTCTATGAATACTTCACCAACAAGGAAGCGATTTACGACGCGATGAATCAGCGCTTCGTGGAGGAAGTGGTGGCCATGATCCAGCCGATGATGGCGGAGCTTGTTCGGATGAAGATCACCGAGATGATCCAGACCCTGCTGCGTAGCTTCGAGGTGTTGCTAAGGCGCAATGACGACCGCTACCTGAAATGCGTGCGTTATGCGATGCGGGTGGACATCAAGGATTACATGGGGCCGATCACCAAAATCCTGGCGGAGCTGGTGATGCAGCATCTGCTGCACCATCCAGAAAACACCCGGGTGCGCAATTTGCCCGCCATGACCTACATCTTCATCAATGGCGGAATTTTCGCGGTGGTGCGGCATCTGTCCGATCCCAACCCGCCGATCACGTTCGATGAGTTGGCGCAGGGTTTATCGAACATGGTGGGGCATTATGTGGCGCAGGAACGCATGCTGATGGATCGGCTGGAGCAACAGCGCGGTACGACGGGGACAGAAGTTGAGATCGACAGTTAGTCAGGGCGCACGACCACCGGTTTCGATACGGATCACGTCGCCATTGTAGAAATCCACCTCCCGTAGCAGGCGCCCGGAGCCGAAGTTATAGGTCCAGCGTTCGATGTTGCGATACATCGGTTGTACTTCCTGCGCCAGAACATCCTGCTGCAACTGTTGCTGATCGCGGCCATAACCGTACCGACTGTTAATACTGGCCGCCGTGGTGGTTACCACTGTGATGGGTTCTTCGATCAACTGCTGGTAAACGGGCTCGCCGCACTTGATGCGGACTTCATACTGGCTGGTGCCTTCATTGATGATCTGATTGCCGCAACGCATGGAGCCGGCGAATGCCGATGAAGATGCAGTAACAAACAAGGCACCGAAGAGAAGGAAAGACGTGGAACGCATGGAACCTCCCGAAGGGCTCCGGACACCCGGTAGCCAATGCTTCGATCCTGATCGAGAAATCCTGTACGGAAGCTGAATCGGGAGAGTTTGGGGTTTTCAACAGTGCCGGACAAATAGAATGTAGAAATTCAATCGAATGGGTAGTAAATTCTACAACCCATGATTACCTTGATTCTCTCTCTACCGACCGAGAACGCCACTGCCCGCCAACGCATCTGGCGCTCGCTCAAATCCTCTGGCGCGGCCGTGCTGCGGGACGGCGTTTACCTGATGCCAGATCGGAAAGATTGCCGTACCACCCTGGAAACCCTGGCGACCGACGTACGTGAGGCCGGCGGCAATGCCCATGTGTTGCGGGTGGAGGAACCTCCACTGGAGAATTTTCAGCACTTGTTCGACCGCAGCACCGATTACGCTGCTCTGCTAGAAGAAT
>DATLII010000147.1:0-8617 GCA_035539495.1 Dongiaceae bacterium | reverse complement strand
GTCCAACGCCTTGCGTGGAAGACCCTGGTGATATTGCATGAAGGCCAGCATCGCCGAGGTGGATAGCAGACAGAAATGATTGTGCTCCCGCAGGGCGGCCGCGTTTGCCTGCTCCAGGATCTGTTGTGACGCCAGGTGTTTGCCTGCCTGGTACAGCTCCATACCCAAAGCAAAGCGGGTGACAGCATTAAGCGGAGTGTCACTGCTGTTGGACAACTCCTGCACCTGCTCCGACCAGAAACGCATTCCGTCCTCGTCGCCGCGAAACCGTGCCAACTGGCCGCGAAAAATCGCAATCTGGGCTTTTAGCGCCCGGTATTGAGGTTGTTCCAGCGTCAGCTGCTGATCGGCCTGATCCAGATAAGGCTCGGCTTCAAACACGCGCTCCGTACAGAACAGATTCCAGGCCTGGATCAATGCCAGCCGTGGTCGCCAGCGCACGATCTCCACCGGCAGCCGGCTCAGCCACCAGTTGAGCGACTCGTTCTGTCCCGCCAGCATGCGGGTCACTCCCAGTTCCTCGATCAGGTCCGCTGCTTCTGACCAGAGCTCGCCGCCCAGCAGGCAATGGATGGCTTCTTCATGATCGTGGTTGGCGCTGAACCAGGCAGCTGCCTGTCGGTAAAGCGCAGGCAATGGCTGCTGCAAACGCTGGTGCGCGATGTTGAGCAGGTTTTCCCGGAACAGATCATGTAGCCGGAACCAGTGGCCGCGTTCATCCAGTGGAATCAGGAACAGATTGTGGTCGCGCAGGGTTTCCAGATGAGACTGAACAGCCGATGCCTCTGGCTGTGGCGCCAGATAGCGACACAAGTCCAGCGAGAAGCGACGTACCAGGGCCAAGCGCAACAGGAACTGCTGCAGCGGCTCGTCCAGGCTGGCCAGCACTTCCTCGGCCAGATAGTCCACCAGCAGGTTGGGGGAGCTCCGCTCCAGCCAGTCGGGCGCCTGCACCGGTTGTTGTTTCAGCGACAACCCTGCCAGTTGCAGCGCCGCGGCCCAGCCTTCGGTCTTTTCCTGCAGTGCGTTCAGGGTGCCTGCGGCCAGCGACAGCTGCAATGTGTCCTGGAAAAACAAGCGCACCTCGCTCGGGTCGAACGATAATGCGCCCGCTTTAAGCTCGGTCACGGTGTCTCGCACGCGCCGTAAAGGAATGTGCAGGTCCGGCAAGGTGCGCGACGTGATCAGAATATGCAGGCTGGACGGCAGACGGTCCAGAAAACCGCTTACGCTGGTCAGCAGTTCCCGATCCTGAATTACGTGAAAGTCGTCGAGCACCAGAATGGTGGGATGGATCTCGTCCCGCAGGCACCAGTGGTTTAGCAGCGCCACGATGCTTTGGTCAGGCTCGTTAAGGGCGGATTCATTGCCCGCGGGAAATCCCAGCGCGCCGGCAACGTAGCGCCAGAAGCGGACCGGATCATTGTCCTGTGCATCCAGTGACAGCCAGGCGCTGGCATTGGGCAATTGATCCAGCCAGAGGCGGGCCAGTGTGGTTTTGCCATACCCGGCAGGAGCGTGAATCAAGGTGAGTTGAGCCGGCGCCGGTTGGCCGAGATGCGCCAGTAAATGAGGTCGAGGTACAGCGTTACGCCGGATTGGCGGCGCGAACAATTTGGTTTTTAGCAGCATGGTTTGTTGTTGTTATGTAAGCGATCATGCAGTTTTCGCTGAAATGTCGACGCAAGTCAAAAAAAGCTAATCCGTTCGTCTGTCAGGAAGCCTTATCAAGTGCAGTTTGGCATTTCCCGCACTATAATGCGTGCACAAGAAAAATCTTGGCCGCTGTTGTGGGCGGACCAGGTTGACCGAACCTTTGCTGAACCGGCTTTTATTTGTTGTACGCCTCGCTCACGTCGTTTTTTATGTCGACAGCAAAAGGTGAAGTTATGCAATTCATAGCGATCATGGCCCTTGTAGGGTTAGTAAATATAGTGGGTGTGGCGGTCACGTCCGATCAGGATATGGCTCGTCGGGGTGTAGATTCTGCTGAGTACCAATCATCGGTCGAAGTAGAAGATGTCACTTCCAAGCCAGAAGGTTCGTTGCTGGAAGCAATCAGCAACTAATACCAACCCACTGAAAGTAATAACAAAAAATGCAGAATTCAGATAAACCCGCATTTTCCGGGAACATCCATGGGAAATGCGGGTTTTTATTTATGGGCATAGGGAAAAGCGGTTTGTAGAGGGAGCAGTATCAGCAGAGAAAGTGAAAACATTGTGACGATGATGTCGGCGGGGGTAGCCAGATTGGATTATCAGACGTTAGAATTGGTCACAATTTGAACTGAGCCAGCCAGACAGCGGCTGTTTCGGTTTCACTCTTCGATCGGATTCAACCAAGGAAAGGGCTTGCGCGCATGGATCGCCGCATCGTGATGTTAAGACTCAAAAATCAATTGGAACAGCAAGTGGCGCTGGCGGAGCTGGCGGATTCCACTGTCATCCTCAACACCCTCAAAAGTTGTTTTCAGGAAGCCGGTCGACTGGCTGAAGCGACGCGTCCCAATGCGGACGATATGAAGGCGCTGGCGCTGCGGCTGCGGGCAACTGCATTGCAGCCGGGGCCATTGTCGGGTCAGGCGACGCTGCGTATCGCCGCCAGTTATCACTGGCTGGCGCGGCAGATGGAGCGGGAAAGCCTGGTCAGCCCTTAAAAGATCAGTCTTTAAAGGCTTCGATCAGGTCTGCCAGTACGGTGGCGGATACCATATTCAGCAGGTTGCTGATGATATCGGTGGAGCTGGGTACCCAGGGCTTCATGCCGGTAAGGAATTCGTTGCGTTCCGACAGATATTGCGCCACCGCTCGCTCAGCCTGAGCCGTATCTTCGCTCTCCAGCGCTTTGAAGATCGGATCCAGGTGATCCAGCATGATGCGTCCATACAGCGCGCTTTCACCGTAGTTGCGCATGGTCTCTACCAATCCCACCATGGAATCCAGTTCGGTCTGGAATTTCGATACCGATTTGCGGGCCTGCCGCCGCAGGCTTTCGGCTTCTTCCTGAATTTCCTTGTATTGCATGCTGGATTCTCCGCGAGCTGTGACATGCTGAGTTAAATCGGGCTGGATTAAGCATAGTCCACTTGAGGGGAATGACAGTTCGCGGGGTGCCATTGCCGTGGGCAAAAAATAGTACCCGGTTGGCATTGTCCGGCCAGCGGGCTGCTTTACAATCGGCTCGGCATTTGGGCACGTCTTCAGCGCGGAAAGAGGCAGATGGGATTGGTTCTGCGGGCTGGATGGCGCTCCGCTTCATTGCGGTATTGCTTTCATCGTTGTATTGGCCGAACGGAAGGTTCCTGATGGATTGGTTGTTTCTGTGCAAGGCGTTTTTGCTGGGTATCATCGAAGGTCTGACTGAATTCCTGCCCATTTCCAGCACCGGTCACCTGATCGTGATTGGCAGCTGGCTGGAGTTTGATTCCGGCACCGGCAAGGTGTTTGAGGTGGTGATCCAGTTGGGTGCAATCCTGGCGGTGGTGTGGCTGTACCGCATGAAGATCATTGCGTTGTTGCAGGGGATGTTGAAAGGCAATGTGGCCGACCTGCGTTTTGCCGGTTGTGTGTTGCTGGCATTTTTCCCCGCGGTGATCATCGGGGTGATGGCGATCGATTTCATCAAGCAGGTGCTGTTCAATCCATTGGTGGTGGCGATCGCGTTGATCGTCGGCGGCGTGATTCTGATGCTGGCGGAGCGCCATGCAACGGAAGCGAAGATCCCCCGTATCGAGGACATTACCTGGTTGCGGGCGCTGGGCATCGGGATCGCGCAGTGCTTTGCCATGATTCCCGGTACGTCGCGTTCCGGTTCCACTATTGTGGGTGGATTGTTGGCGGGGTTGTCGCGGCAGGCGGCGACGGAATTTTCCTTCTTTCTTGCCATGCCCACCATGCTGGGTGCCGCGGTGTATGACGGCTACAAGCACCGCGATCTGTTGAATCAGGATCATTTGGTGTTGATCGCGATTGGTTTTGTCGCGGCCTTCATTACGGCGTTGCTGGTGGTGCAGGCCTTGGTGAAATTTGTCGCCAATCACAGCTTCCGCGTATTTGCCTGGTACCGGATTGCGCTGGGGTCGCTGATTCTGATTTTGCTGGGATTCAATTTCTCGTTCAGTACGGCGGGTTGAAGCACGCAGTACTTGGAAGATCGAAATGAAAAGGCCTGACTGTTTGCGCAGTCAGGCCTTTTTTCTTTGACAGACAATTCTGCCGAAGCGCGCTGGCTTGGCGCCTTACAGCACTTTCAGCGCGGCTTCGTAGTTGGGTTCATCGGCGATCTCGGCAACCTGTTCGTTGTACAGCACTTTGCCTTGCTCATCGATTACCACCACCGCGCGGGACAGCAGACCTTTCAGCGGGCCGCTGGTGATGGTCACGCCAAACGAAGTGCCGAATTCCGGGTTGCGGAACACCGATGCTGCGGCCACGTTTTTGATGCCTTCTGCGCCGCAGAAACGGCCCAGTGCAAATGGCAGATCTGCGGATACGCACAAAACCTGGGTGTTCTGGATGTCGCTGGCTTGCTGGTTGAACTTACGCACGGAGGTGGCGCAGGTGGCAGTGTCGATGCTGGGGAAAATATTCAGCACCAGTTTTTTGCCGGCGAAATCTTTCAGGCTGACTTCCGACAGGTCGGCTTTCACCAGAGTGAAGGCGGGGGCGGCGGCGCCAGGGGCGGGAAGATTGCCGACGGTATCTACCGGATTTCCTTTCAAAGTGATCTTGGCCATGCATGTTCTCCTTTATTTATGGCTGCGTGAAATGTAGCTGGGGATAACAATGGTTGAATATGAAATCGCAAACTGCGACTTGCAAATGGCTGCGCCAGCATGGCGCCGATTCAGGGGAAATACAACCGTGCCACCAATGCGGGAATGGCGGTCTCCACCTTGAGAATGCGAGGGCCCAGCGTCACGGCGGTAAAACCCGCGTCCTGCAGCTTTTCTATTTCATAGGGAATGAAACCGCCCTCGGGACCGACCGCCAGCACACTGTCTTCCGCGAGATGTTCGGGGCAAGGCTGTGATTCCGGTAGCGGATGAGCTACCAGACAACGCTTGCCCGCCGCCAGCGCCGGCAGTTCATCTTCCACAAAGGGTTTGAAGCGGGTGTGCAAATGCACTTGGGGCAGCAGTGTGTCGCGGGCCTGTTCCAGACCCAGCCGTAATTGCTGGTGGATGGAATCCGGTTGCAGGAACGGTGTCTGCCAGTAACTTTTTTCCACGCGGTAACTGTTGAGCAAGTGGATCTGCTTGATGCCCAACGTGGTGGCGGCCTGCAGCACCCGGCGCAACACCTTGGGGCGGGGCAAGGCCAGTAGCAGGGTCAGGGGAAGCGGCGGCGGGGGAGGTGTATCGAGCACCGCATCCAGCACCACCACATCGGACCATACCTGTGCGACCCGGGCCAGGCCGGTGAGATTGTCGATGACCCCAAAGCGCACGCTGTCACCGGGCCCGGCCTTCAGCACGGTACGGATATGATCGGCACGGTGGTCCGTCAGGCGTAGCTCCGCCTGCTGGGCCCCGGTGGGCCATTCGTGGGGATCGAGCAGCAACAGATTCATGGCGCGCATTATGCTCATCCTCCGCCCGGGTGTCGCGAGGAAGTTGCTGAGTTGTTGGGATGAAGAATTTGTCTGACGCCGCTATCGGGTGTGGCTCTGAGGGCAGCCAGGCAGGGAGTTGCGAGCAAAGACAGTCCCTTAGGGGAAGGATTCTGGCGGGGGTGATCCAGGGAAAGTTGTTGCGGTCTGTTGCCGGGGCGCCCTGCAGGCTGAAAAGGAAAAACTTCTGTGGGATAATGGCCGCCTTTTTTAAGCCCCGGCCCGCACACTGCCTGTCTTTTCCGCCGACCCTCGGCGCCATAACAAAGGCATGACCGGACTGGGCACGTTGGGGTTGTTGCCACCAAGTCGCCACCCTGTCGCAATTGATCATGGGTTTTGAGCGAAATGGCTATTGTCCGGCCAGTCACGCCGCCCGGATAATGCGGCGCCCCGCGTACCCGATTTTCACCGGCTGGATTTCACCAGTCACTGGCGCATGCAAACAGGCGCCTCAGACCGATTGTTTGCGTTCACTTCCTATCACATATAGAGACGTTATCAGCATGGGAATCAACAAGAAGCTTATTCCGTCGCTGGAGAACCCTTTCCAGGCCCCGGAAACCAAGGAATTCAAAATCCCCGGTGAAATCGCCCGTACCCCGGGCATTTACGAGCAATCCCTGGCGGAAGGCTGGGAGCTGATGCAGCGTCCGCAGACCGCCGCCGGCGTGCCTGCCATCGAGAAGCAGCACCTGAAGCAACGGATGACGGTGTGGGAACGCATCAAGGTGTTGTCGGATGAGGAACCCAACGTTCTGTACCAGAACTGGGGTAAGAACCTGGACGGCGCTTCCATCGTGACCGCCGTTATTAATGTGGATGGTCGTGACGTGGCGGTGTATGGCCATGACTTCACGGTGCGTGCTGGCTCCATGGATGCCACCAACGGCCGCAAGCTGGCCAGCCTGATCAAGCTGGCGGGCGAGCGCAAGATTCCCCTGATTGGTATGAACGACTCTGCCGGCGCCTATGTACCGGCCGGCGTGGGCGGTCTAGACGGCTACTCTGAAGCCTTTACCGCCCTGCGCAAGATCAGCGGTGTAGTGCCCTCCATCATGTGTATGTTCGGCTACAACGCCGGCGGCGGTGCTTACCTGCCGCGTCAGGGCAGCTTCATGATCCAGCCGCAAAACACCTTCTTCGGTCTGACCGGCCCGGGCGTGGTGAAATCGGTACTGGGTGAAGACGTCACCGCCGACCAACTGGGTGGCCCCGGTGTGCACGGCCAGTCCGGTGTAACCGATTTCGTGGTGCCGGATGAAGTGACCGCGCTGCGCAAAGCCAAAGAGTTGCTGCGCTACTTCCCCGACAACAACGCCAGCATGGCGCCGTTCCTGGAAACGTCCGACCCCGTTACCCGCAAAACCTGGGACGCGGACATCCTGTTCAAGAAAGCCTTCAACTCGTCCACCGGCTACAACACGCCGATCGACATCCGCATCCTGATCCAGCAGATCTGCGATCACGGTGACTACACCGAATTCCAGCCGGACCGCGCGCAAAACACCATCTGCGCCTTCGCCCGTCTGGCGGGCAACGTGGTGGGCATCGTTGCTAACAACAGCGCGGTGTCCTCGGGCCAGATCGATATCGCTGCGTCCTACAAGAACGCGCGCTTCATCCGCTTCTGCAATGTGTACAACATTCCGGTTGTGTTCATCGAAGACACCACCGGCTTCCTGCCGGGTACTGATCAGGAACGTAACGGTATCGTGCAGGCCGGTCGCGCCATGCTGGATTCCATTATCGACCTGCGTACCCCGCGGATTCTGCTGATCGTGCGTAACGCCTTCGGTGGCGCTTATGCGGCGTTCAACAGCTACGCCACCGGCGCTGATGTGGTACTGGCACTGCCGACTACCCGTCTGGCGGTAATGGGCCCGGCCGGTAAAGAGTTCGTGTACAAGAAAGAAATGCAGTCGATCCGCGCTGCCATGAAGAGCCGTATTGCCGAGCGCACTGCGGAACTGGTTGCGTCTGGCAAGAGCGAAGCCGCTGCCAAGTCGCAGGCCACCACTGACGTGGAAGCCTGGGCCAAGCAGCAGGACGCGGCGCTGTCTGCCCGTTATGAAAAAGAATTGATGAACCCGAGAGAAGCGTTGAGCCTGGGCTCCATTTCCCAGTTGGTGATGCCGTACGACCTGCGTCACAGCCTGGCCACCAACCTCAGCTTCCTGTTGCGCCACTACAAGCCCGAACCGATGGGCGGCGTGCAGCGCGAATTCCACTAAGTGGTTCAACAAGAATTGACGAGGATTTGATTCACCATGGGCAACTACAGCAATTACACCAACAACCCGCTGATCCACAAGCAGCGCCGTCGCAACGGGCTGGATTCCCCCTGGGTGCGCCAGTTCGACTGCACCGACATGAAACCGCTGATCATCTGCCGCGGCCCCATCCGGAAAGAAGTGATGGATGTGTGGAACGAGATGGGCATCACCGACTACGGCATTCTGCTGTCGGAAAAAGATTCCATCACCTATAACCACGCGCTGGCGCCGGAACTGCGTCTGCTGACCGATCCTGATCGCGTACATCGCGTGCCGGATTACACGGGTGCGAACAAAGAAGAGCGTACTCAGCGTATTCAGCAGATCATTGCGATCGCGAAAGAAAACGGTCACGACTCGATTTTCGCCGGCTACGGTTTCATGGCGGAAGACGAAGCACTGGTAAGCGCGTTCGAAGCGGCCGGCCTGACCTTTATCGGCCCCTGCTCGCGCACGGTGCGTGGCGCTGGCGCGAAAGACGAAGCCAAGCGTACCGCGCTGCAGAACGACGTATCCACCACGCCCGGTATCGACAACGTCACTGTGCGCACTCTGCTGCGCAAAGCCGGTGATCGCGCAGGACTGAAAAAGATCGCCGAGCAGAACGGCCTGAGCGTCGATGCGAAAAACTTCACCGATGCGGTGTCGCTGGAAGATGCGGCCGATGCGGTGTTGAACGCATCCTATGCCAAGTCCATCGACATCATCGCGCTGGATGAGATCTGCAA
>DATLII010000146.1:0-8126 GCA_035539495.1 Dongiaceae bacterium | reverse complement strand
CACCGTTTTCGCGGGTGGGCTGCCTTCTCACGCGGATCTGCGCAGCAAATTGCAATCCGTAGTGGGTTCGGATAACGGCGGCTTCGAAACACAGATGTGGGCGGCTATCGTTGATCGCGATGGCGTGGTGCAGGCGGTGGTATTTTCCGGCAAGGAGCGCGGCGACCAGTGGCCTGGCAGCCGCGTGATTTCAGCGCAAAAAGCCAATACTGCTAATGCCTTCAGTCTGCCAGACCTAGCACTGTCCAGTGGCAATTTGTACGCAGCGGTGCAACCGGAAACCGGCAGTCTGTACGGTCTGCAATTTTCCAATCCGGTGGACACCACTGTGGCGTATGGCGGCAGTGCCGAGGATTACGGCACTGACAAAGATCCCATGGTGGGCAAGAAAATCGGCGGCGTAAACGTGTTTGGTGGCGGACTGGCGCTGTACGATGAAACCGGCAAATTGCTGGGCGCGCTGGGCGTCAGCGGCGATACATCCTGCGCGGACCACAACATCGCCTGGAAGCTGCGACATGAACTGGAGCTGGACCATGTACCCGCAGGCGTGAATGAAATCAAAGGCAAGATCCACGCGACCGACGACAATATCGTGTATGACGATGTGGATTGGGCGCACCCTGTGTGCAGCGACAAGGCACGCGAAGTGGCGGAGAAATTCTACAAAACCCGCCCCACCCGACCGTTCCCGGGCAACCACGTCAGACGTCAGCCGTAATAACATCGGAGTCAGGGCTGTGTATTCGCCCTGACACCGGCATCCGTTTATAATCCGGTTACCGCTGTTTTCCTGGTGTTTCAAGTCGATGCAGGCAACCTATCCGTCTTACGAAGATGTGCTGAAAGCCAGGATCATGGATGCCGCTATTCTGTGCATGAAGGAAAAGGGCATCGACAAAACCCGCATCGGCGATATCGCCACGGCCATGGGCGTGTCACGTCAGACCATCTACAACTATTTCGACAACAAGAACCTGTTGTTCGATGCCATTTTTTCCCGCGAAGCTATTTCACTGGCCGATAAGATTGCGCGTCATATTGCCAAGTTCAGCAAGCTGGATGACATGTTCACGCAGGCTTTTCTCTATGCGATTGAGGAGTTTCCGCAGAATCCGGTGCTGTCTCACGTGATTACCAGCGGCGGTCAGTTTTTGCGGGAAGTGGGTCATTCGCGGGAACGGATGCAGGCATTTGGCGAGCTGGTGTTGCATCAGGTGTTTGAGCAACACCCGCATCTGCAGCAGGATTCGCAGGAGATCTGCGAATTTTTGTCCCGCAACATCATTTCATTTTTGGTGATGCCCGATCCCAATCCCCGCTCGCCTGAGGAATTGGAAGGTTACGTCAGACGGCGATTGTTGCCGGGGCTGGGAATTAGCCTGTAATAGCGTCTTGATTCGTGGCGTGGCCTTCGCGCTTTATTCGTCGCGCAGACCACGCACTTTCGCATTCAGTCGATGCGCATCTCGATACCTTGCGCGGCCATAAACTGCTTGGCCTGCTGCACGGTATATTCTCCGAAGTGAAAAATGCTGGCGGCAAGAACAGCGTCCGCTTTGCCTACCGCCACGCCATCCACCAAATGCTGCAAATTGCCGACGCCGCCGGATGCAATGACAGGCACCGCGACCGCGTCGCTGATGGCGCGGGTCACATCCAGATCGAAGCCGTTTTTGGTGCCGTCGCGATCCATGCTGGTCAGCAGGATTTCGCCTGCGCCCAAGCCCACCATTTTTTTCGCCCATTCCACCGCGTCCAAACCGGTCGGCTTACGGCCTCCGTGGGTGAAAATTTCCCAGCGGCCTGACTGGCCCGGTGCACTGACTTTTTTCGCGTCGATGGCGACGACGATGCACTGCGAACCGAATTTCGCCGCGGCTTCGCCGACGAATTCCGGGTTGAACACGGCGGCGGTGTTGATGCTGACTTTGTCAGCACCGGCGTTGAGCATGGTGCGGATATCTTCCAGTTTGCGGATACCGCCGCCGACGGTGAGCGGAATGAACACCTGGCTCGCCATTTTTTCCACGGTGTGGACCATGGTGGCGCGGCCTTCGTGGCTGGCGGTAATGTCGAGAAATGTGATTTCGTCGGCGCCCTGTTCGTCGTAACGGCGGGCGATTTCCACCGGATCACCCGCATCGCGGATGTCGACGAATTTCACGCCTTTCACCACGCGACCGTTGTCGACGTCGAGGCAGGGGATGATGCGTTTGGCCAGACCCATGATCAGCGTCTCTTATTTATTTTTCAGGAATTGATCTGCGTACGCTTGGGCTTCGCGCAGGTCCAATGTGCCTTCGTAAATCGCACGGCCAGTGATGGCGCCGGAGATGCCGGAGTCGGCCACAGCCAGCAATTTTTTCACGTCGTCGATGTTGGTGACGCCACCCGAGGCGATGACGGGGATGTTGATGCTTTGCGCCAGGTGCACGGTGGCTTCGATGTTGACGCCTTGCATCATGCCGTCGCGGGCAATGTCGGTGTAGACGATGGCGCTGACGCCGTCATCTTCGAATTGTTTGGCGCAATCAACCGCCTGCATTTCGGAGACTTCGGCCCAGCCGTCGGTGGCGACCAGGCCATTTTTGGCGTCGATGCCAACGATGATGTGACCGGGGAAGGCGTTGCAGGCGATTTTGACGAAGGACGGTTGTTTGACTGCCTTGGTGCCGATGATGACGTAGGTGACGCCAGCATTCAGATAGGTTTCGATGGTGTCCATCAAGCGGATGCCACCGCCGATTTGAATCGGCAGATCGGGGTATTTTTTGGCGATGGCTTCTACTACACCAGCGTTGACGGGTTCGCCTTCGAAAGCGCCGTTGAGGTCAACCAGGTGCAGGCGGCGGGCGCCTTGCTGTACCCATTGGTCGGCCATGGCGACGGGGTCGTTGGAGAAGACGGTGGCGTCGTCCATCAGGCCCTGGCGCAGGCGTACGCATTTTCCGTCTTTGAGGTCGATGGCGGGGATGATCAGCATGTGTTGTCTCTTCGGGGTTCGCGCTTTATCAGCTTCAGTGTTTCTGTGGCAGGGTCCCGGGGCAGCGGACGAGGAAGGCTTCTGAAACACGCCGTAAACCCATCCCTGGGGGCTTGTCCGCGACATCCATGTCGCAGACAGTTTCAGAAACCTTCCACGCCCGCTGCCCCTACCTTCTGCGCTTGCGATTCGTTATGTGAAATCGTCTGGCGTAGTGGGGCTCACTTTTTACGCCTGCCCGTCCCACTCCATAAAATTCTTCAGCAGGGTCAGGCCTGCCTTCTGGCTTTTCTCGGGGTGAAACTGCACAGCAAATACATTCTCTTGCCCCAGCGCCGCAGTAAACGGCACGCCGTATTCACAGCGGCCGGTCATCAGGCTTTCGTCTTTCAGGCTGATGTAATAGCTGTGCACGAAATAAAAACGTGATTCGTCGGCGATATTTTTCCACAGCGGATGCGGCCGGCTCTGCTTCACCTGGTTCCAGCCCATGTGCGGCACTTTCAGTTTTTCGCCGTGAGCATCGCGCAGGTTGTCGCCAAAGAATTTCACTTGGCCGGCAAACAAATCCAGGCAATCAACGCCGCCGTTTTCCTCGCTGTGGGTCATCATGCTTTGCATGCCGACGCAAATACCCAGTAGGGGTTTGGTCTCCGCAGCGGCGCGTACTACCGCGTCCAGCTCCAGCAAATGGATTTCACCCATGCAGTCGCGAATCGCACCGACGCCGGGGAATACCACACGATCAGCGGACAGGATGACGTCGGCATCCGGGGTCACGATAACTTTGGCATCCGGCGCGACGGCTTCCAACGCTTTCGACGCGCTGTGCAGATTGCCCATGCCGTAGTCGATGACGGCAACCGTACTGCGGGCCATCAGAGCACGCCTTTGGTGGACGGGGTGACGCCGCCCATGCGTTCGTCGCGCTCAACGGCCATGCGCAAAGCACGGCCGAAGGCTTTGAAAATGGTTTCGGCCTGGTGGTGGGCGTTGACGCCTTTCAGGTTGTCGATGTGCAGGGTGATCATGCCGTGGTTGACCAGGCCATGAAAGAATTCGGAGAACAGGTCCACATCGAAGCCGCCGATCATGCTGCGGGCGAAGGTGCAATTCAGGTCCAGGCCGGGGCGGCCGGACAGGTCCAGCACGACGCGCGACAAGGCTTCGTCCAAGGGAACATAGGCATGGCCATAACGACGCAGGCCTTTTTTGTCGCCCCAGGCTTTGGCCAGGGCCTGGCCCAGGGTGATGCCGACGTCTTCCACGGTGTGGTGGGCGTCGATATGCAGGTCACCTTTGGCAACGATCTCCAGGTCGATCAGGCCGTGGCGAGCTACCTGATCCAGCATGTGTTCCAGAAAGGGCACCCCGGTATCCAGCTTGCACTGGCCGGTGCCGTCCAGATTGACGGCGACGGTGATCTGGGTTTCCAGCGTGTTGCGCTCCACGCGGGCACTGCGTTGCGACATGACGACCTCGTCGGCGTTGGGAAAGGCGGAATTATACCCGAATTTGATGGGGATGGACGTTACGGTGCCGTAACGGTAACTAACCCGATCCGTAGGATGAAAAACCCTGGCGGATGGTTTCACGCCAAGGCGGCTCAAACCCTATCAGCGACGGGCGATGCGTTCCCCCGGCAGCCAGCGCTCGATCATGGACTGCAGAGTTTCCTTGCGCAGGGGCTTGGCCAGGTAGTCGTCCATGCCGGCGGCCAGGCATTTCTCCCGGTCGCCCTCCATCGCATTGGCAGTGACGGCGATGATTGGCAGGCGCCGGCCCGCCAGCCATTGGCGGATTTGCCGGGTCGCCTCGTAGCCGTCCATCACGGGCATCTGGCAATCCATGAACAGCATCAGGTACGGGGTGCTGCTACGCACGGCGTCCAGGGCCTGCTGACCGTTTTCGGCGACTTCGCAGGTGAAGCCCATCTTGCGCAGGTAGCCGCAGGCCACACGCCGGTTCACTTCGTTGTCATCCACCACCAGCACCCGCGGCAGGTTCACCACTTGCAGGGGTTCCACCATCGGCATCACTTCGCTTTCGCCACGGCCCATCATGCAATCCGCCAGTTGAGCGGTGGAGAACGGCACGTATAAATGCGGCAGCGGGCGCTGGCCGTAACGTTCGGTGGGCAAGCGCAGCTGGATGATGCGGGCGCTGGTGGAGCTGTTCAGGTGAGGGCTCAGTTTTTCCCAGAAGCGGTCGCTGATTTCCTGGGCGATGAAGATCCAACGGTAATTGCGGGTTTGCAGGATCTCCTCCAGGTTGCGCATCACCCGGGTTTCCTTCGGCTCCCAATGGAATTCCAGGCCCCACTGCTGGCAGGCGATCTGGATCACCATCTGGGTGGCGGGCAAATCGCCGATCAGCAGCACCGCCGATCCCTGGCGCGGATTGTTCTGAAACGCCTGGAAACCTACCCGCATCTGTTCCGCCAGTGACACCTGGCCGTGAGGGATTTCCACCGGCAGTTCAAAAAAGAAGGAGGAACCTACATCCTTGATCGACTTGACGCCAATCTTGCCGCCCATGGATTTGACGATGCCCTGACACAAGGCCAGACCCAAACCGGAGCCGCCGAATTTGCGGGTGCTGGAACCGTCGGCTTGAACGAACGGCAGGAACAGGTCCTGCTGACGGCCGGCCTCGATACCCATGCCAGTATCTTTTACTTCCACATACAGCCGGTGCGGCGGCAGCATTTCCGCCCACAGCAGAATCGAGCCGTGGCTGGTGAATTTCACCGCGTTCGAAAGCAAGCTGGTCAGCAATTGGCGCAGCTTGGTAGTGTCGGTGACGATCTTCTGCGGCAGATTGGCTTCCAGTACGACGCCGATATCGAGCCCGGCACGATACGCATCCGGCGCCACCAATTGCACGGCGGAGTGAAACAGCTCGTGCACGTTCACCTGTTCGTGGCGGAATTCCATCTCGCCGCTTTCCAGGCGCGAAAAATCCATGACATCGTCCACCAGCGACAGCAAATTGCGGCCGGAGCGGGTGGCCAGCGCTAGCACGTCGCGCTGCTCCTGATTCAATTCACTGTCGTTAAGCATGTCGAGCATGCCCAGCATGCCGTTCATGGGCGTGCGAATTTCGTGGCTGACGATGGCCATGAAGCGGCTCTTGTTCTCGGCGGTTTTCACGGCGATGTCGCGCGCGTCCGCCATGTCTTCGGATGCGCGCACGATGTCATTGATATCCACCAGCACGCCGCGCAAACCTACGACTCGCAAACCATCGATCACCACCGACACCAGCGCCTTCAGCCATACCCACTCGCCGTCGCCGTGCCGTACTTTGAATTCCACATAGCTGTCTCGGCCGCCGGACACCGCCTCGGAAAATGCCGCCATGATGCGCGCATGATGATCCGGGTGAATCCAGCGCTGCCACTGCGTCAGCATTTCCAGCACCTGGTCCGGTGCGTGACCCAGCACGTGTTCCACCTGCCCGGACAGCAGCGTCACCCGCGGCGGATCGATCTGCGCTTCCCACACCACGCAGTCGATGGAACTCATGATGGTTTGGTAACGTTCTTTCGATTCGGTGATTTCGTCCAGATAGGATTTGAGATCCTGCCGCATGTTGTCGAGCGATACGGCCAGTTGCCCCAACTCGTCATTACTGCGCAATGACAATTTGCGATCGAGGTTGCCACGCGATAAATCCGCCGCCCAACGCGACAGCCGCGCAATGGGCTCGCCAATCTGACGCGACATGACATAGGACACCACCACGATCAGCAGAATCGCCAGCAGGCCGATCAAAATTGCACGCTCGCGAATGAAGGCGATGTCGGCCAGTGCATCGGTAGCGTCGCGCACCAGCACCAAACTCCAGCCGGTGTCCTTGATGTTTTTGAATTCCTCCGCCGGCATGTTCACCAGCAGCAATTCAGTGTCGCCGCGCCGAATATAGCGATGGCCGGAGCGATGCAGCAGGCGATCCAGCAGCAGCGGATTTTCCGTCACCCACCAACGCTTGCCGTACACGCGCAACAAATCGGATTCACTTACGCTGCCATCATCGCTGGTCAGAATAAAATCCGGCGCCGCGATAATAAAACCATCGCGATCGATCAGCACGGCGTAGCCCTGCTCGTTCTGTCCACCCTGGATCACTTCAATGGCATGAATCTGCTGCAACAGCTCACGCCAGTCGAAACTGGCCTTGAGCACGCCGATCACGTCTTTGGAAAAACTACGGAAGATGGGCACCGCGATGCTGACGCCATAGCCACCCAATAACGGGTCCAGCCTCAACGGCGACATATGCGGCTTGCCATTGGCTTTCACGTACTGGAACCACTCGGAATCCTGCACCTGAATGCCTAGCAGATCGCGGTCCCCCGCCGCCACCACCACGCCTTCCATGTCCACCGCCACCAGGGTGCTGTACACGGCGTACGCGCGCTGATAATCCAGCAGCATGTCGCTCACCACGCCCTGGGGATCGCCCCGCTCCACTTCCTGCATCGCCGCCAGCGCCGCCCACGACCGGATATTTTCCTGGCTGAAGCCGAAGGTGCGATCCACTTGCGACATGGCCAGCAACGACGCAGCCTGCAGGCGTTCGCCCACCTGATTGATGATGGTTTCGCGGGATTTGAAATACGCCAGGGTGCCGAAGATCACCAACGGCGCAAGTGCAACCACCAGCATGACTGCCAGCAGCTTGTTCTGAATGGTGGGCGCCAGCCAATGGCCGAATTTGCGGCGCTCCATAGTCAGCCGGACACCGAGGGACCGACTGCCGAGGGTATTCTTGTCACAACGTCATGCTCGCAAAAGACGTAAGTACTGCCGGGAAACACCCTTAATTATAGTGGGTTTGTACGCTTGTCTCGGGAATGGCCCGGCAGATCGCAAAAAAGATGGTTCAAATGATTGATTTTGATTAGGCTTTGGCCGGTTTTCCACCCCCTTTTTCACGTCTTTGGATATTGCCCTTGATCAGCCCCGCCGACTTTCAGCAACGCCTCTTTCAATGGTTCGACCGCCACGGCCGCAAGCACCTGCCCTGGCAACAGGCCATTTCGCCCTACCGGGTCTGGGTGTCGGAGATCATGTTGCAGCAGACCCAGGTAAACACCGTCATTCCCTATTTCGAGCGATTTATGGGCCGCTTTCCC
>DATLII010000145.1:0-24215 GCA_035539495.1 Dongiaceae bacterium | reverse complement strand
GGGTGGCGCCGCCTTCGCAACAGATTCGGGTTTGACTTTGCTCAGGTCCAGAACAGGAATGTCGGTTGTCGCGGCTGGTTGCGTGGGCGTCGCGGATTGGGGAGAAGACGGTGTTTGCGTAGAGATCGCTTGCGTAAGTATCGTTTGAAAAGAGGGCTCTTGCGCGAACGACGTAGTCGATTCGGCAACATTGATCAGCGCGGCGACTGACACGCGATCATCTGCGGCCGCATCATCCGCAAGGGATGGCGTCGCAGCTTCTTCCACATGGTCGCTGGCAACGTCTGCATCCAACACCCAATCCGCTTCCTGCAACACAGGCAGCACGGGCGCACCGGCAATCGGCGCCAGCGGCACATACTGGGTGATACCCAGCGCATTCAAGTAAGCTAGCCGTTGCGTTTCCTGCATCATGATGGACTCTTCACTATGGACTCATCACCTTATTACTCGCCTTACACGCCGCCGGTTTGCGGATTGGCCTTGCCAGCCACCGCCAGATGATTGAGCGCATTCAGATAGGCTTTCGCCGATGCCACCACGATATCGGTATCGGCACCGTGACCATTCACGATACGGCCGCCCTTTTCCAAGCGCACGGTCACTTCGCCTTGCGAATCGGTACCACTGGTGATGGCGCTGACGTTGTACAACTCCAACCGCGTGTTACTGGCGGCAATTTTCTCAATCGCTTTGAAGGTGGCATCCACCGGACCTGAGCCTTCACTCTGTGCACGTTTTTCCGATCCGTCCACACTCAGCACGATGTTACAGTTGGGAATCTCACCGGTCTGCGAGCACACGCCCAACGACACCAGGGAAAAGCGCTCGCTGGCGGCCACTTTTTGTGTATCGCTGACCAGGGCATGCAAATCCTCGTCAAAAATTTCGTGTTTCTTGTCCGCCAGTTCCTTGAAGCGTTGGAAGGCGTCATTCAATTCCTGCTCGGATTTGAATTGGATACCCAGCGTGTCCAGCCGCGCGCGGAATGCATTACGGCCCGACAATTTGCCGAGCACCATGCGGTTGGTATTCCAGCCCACATCTTCGGCTTTCATGATTTCGTAGGTTTCGCGGTGTTTGATCACGCCGTCCTGGTGAATGCCGGATTCGTGCGCGAACGCATTTGCACCGACGATGGCCTTGTTCTGCTGCACCGGAAAACCCGTGATGGTGGACACCAGGCGCGAAGTGGGCACGATTTCCTGGGTGTTGATTGTGGTTTCCACGCCGAAAAAATCGCTGCGGGTACGCACCGCCATCACGATTTCTTCCAATGCGGCATTGCCGGCGCGTTCGCCCAGGCCGTTGATGGTGCACTCCACCTGACGCGCACCGTTCGCTACCGCTGCCAGAGAGTTAGCCACAGCCAATCCCAGGTCGTTGTGGCAATGCACAGAGAAAATGGCTTTGTCGGCGTTGGGAATGCGGTTCAGCAACTGGCGGATGGTTTCGCCGTACTGCTGCGGCATGGCGTAGCCCACGGTGTCGGGGATATTGATCGTGCGCGCACCGGCGTCGATGGCGGCTTCAATGATGCGGCACAGAAAATCCAACTGGGACCGGCCCGCGTCCTCGCAGGAAAATTCCACATCGTCGATCTGGTTGCGGGCGCGTTTCACCGCTTTCACCGCCTGCTCCACCACCTGGTCCGGCTGCATGCGCAGTTTGAATTCCATGTGGATGGGCGACGTGGCAATGAAGGTGTGAATGCGGCCGGCCTTGGCGTTTTTCAGCGCGGCAGCGGCACGATCGATGTCAGCGTCCACCGCACGGGCCAGCGAGCATACGCGGCTGTCCTTGATGGTTTCGGCGATGGCTTTCACCGATTCGAAATCACCGGGGCTGGCAATGGCGAAGCCCGCCTCGATCACATCCACCCGCATCCGCTCCAGGGCCTTGGCGATCCGCAGCTTTTCCTCCTGGGTCATGGAGGCGCCGGGGCTCTGCTCGCCGTCGCGCAGGGTGGTATCGAAAATGATGAGTTTGGGCTTGGTGCTCATGGGGTCTCCGCGGTCGGCAGGCGGTTCTATCGGCTCCAGCGGGATGCGTTTGCTTGCTGGCTGCCGGGATGGCCAATCTGCCATAACTATGGGCCGGATTCCGTGCGATCTCAAACGCTTGATGGGAATTCCAGCAGGTCGGCCACTATAGCCAACGGGCGCCGGGGTTGCCAAGGCTGAGGGGAGCGTTTCGCGCAAGTAAAGCAAATCGACAAATAGTACCGATTCGAAGGCGTCAAACTTGACTGCGCCGGGGCGGGCATCAGCTCTATCCTGCCACAAGCAAGGATTTTGCCCATCAGCCAACTCAGGGACCGAGCCATGTACCGCTCCCACAGCACCATCAGCGGGAATTCCCGCCCCTGGCTGCCCCCGACCGCTCCCATGCGGTTGATGCTGGGCGCCATGGTGCTGGTGCTGATCCAGGGTCTGTTGGCCTTGGAATGGCAACGGCAACAACCTTTCTTTGCGCTGCCGCTGACATTGCACAAAGGGCAATTGCAGTTAACCTCCGCCGATCAGCCGCTCCAGACCGCGCATGCCATCGAACTCGGCGGACAACGGCTGTTGCTGACAGCCGATCTGCGCATACCCGATCCCGACTACTTCTCCCGCTTTGCCGATCTGAATGACTTCCTGGCCCGCCAGCAGACGCTGCACGCACAGCTGTCGCAGGCCGACAGCGCGACGCTGCTGACCCCGAACGGCGGCCAGCATCACTTCCCTCGCCAAACAAAGCACTGGACCCAAATTCCGGTGGAATTCTGGATCTACCAGGCGTTTGGCGCCCTGGCCTTGTTGGTGGGAACCGCCTTCTGGGCCTTCCACCGCAGCCAGCCCACCACCCGCATTCTGGCGCTGGCAGGCCTCGGCTTCGCGCTGATGGAATGGACCATGTCGCTGTACGCCACGCGCGAACTGGCGCTGGCGGAAGCCACGTTCCGCCATCTGCTGGCACTGAATCATTTTGGCGGCATGCTGTTTGCGAGCAGTTGCGTGGGTCTGTTGATGTTCCAGCCGGTAGCGCGGCCAATGCCCTGGCTATTGTGGGCCGGCGGTATCGGCAATTTGCTGTGCTGGGGCAACGAAATCCTGCAAGGGGTGGAATGGCCGGGCAATGTTTTCTATTTCCCCACGCTGCTGTTGCTGCCGACATTCGTGTTGCTGGCCTTACGGCAATCGCGTCTGTGCCAACAGCAGCCGCGTCAGCGGGCGCAGTTACGCTGGCTGGTGGCCACATTGCTGGGCGGACTCGGTCTGGCATTCACCCTGTATGTGATTCCGCTGCTGCTGGAACGGCCCACCTGGCTGTCGCTGTTGCAGGCCAATCTGATCGTGCTGCTGGTCTTTATCGGATTTGTGCTGGGTGCGCAGCGCAGCGAATTGTTCGGCATTCATCGTTGGTGGCTGCGCAGCTGGATCGTCAGCGGCGCGGTGCTGGTGCTGGTATCGGCGGACGCATTGGCGTTGCTCACCTTCCATCAGGCCAGCATGGAACTGGGGCTGCTCACTATGGCACTGAGCTGGTTGTATCTGCCGTTGCGGCAATGGTGCTGGCATCGGGCGCTGGGACACTGCCAACCAGTGGCGGAAGAATCCCACCCCCTGCTGCCCACGCTAGTAGACCAATTCAATCCATTGCATGTGCAAAGCAGTCCCTGTCCACCCACCCAAGCCGACATCGAGATGGGATTGGTATTGGCACTGCCCGTAACGTCGAACCACTGGTGGATTTTCACTGGCAAATCCCGCGGCTTCGGCCTGTTTACCGCGCAAGACCAGGCCCACGCAGAAGCGCAATTGCGGGAAGCCGGCGCACCGGGCGTGCTGCTGCAACAGGAACGCGAACGCATCATGCGCGATCTGCATGACGACGTGGCGGCAGACCTGCTCACACTGCTGCACCAGGCGGAAGACGAATCCCGCCGTCATCTGGTGCGGGAAACGCTGGGCAACCTGCGCTCGATTATCTACAGCCTGCAACCGGAACAGGCGCGCCCACTGCGTGAATTGACACACGCCTGGCATGAGGACTGTCTGCGTCGCTGCCGCGCGGCAGACGTACGCCTGGATTGGCAGGATAGCGGCGATGACAAAATCGGCGGCGATCTTTCCCTGTCCCCCGTTCAGGCCCTGCATATGCACCGCCTGCTGCGGGAAGCCGTCAGCAATGCGCTGCGCCACGCTCATCCGCAGATGATTCAAATCGCATTGAAACGCGACCGCGATCACCTGCTGCTGCAAGTCACCGACGACGGCAATCACACGCCGCTGCATCAATGGCTGCCGGGCAAAGGCCTGCACAATTTGCGGCAGCGGGCCCATGAATTGGACGGACTGGTGCGCTGGCAACTGCGCCGCCAAGCCAATACGCAAGTGTGTGAATTCAGCGTGCGTATCCCGCTGATCCACTTCTGCTCCACAGCAACACCTTTATTTCAACATGACCCTGCAAGGAAGCCCGACCATGCTGAACATCTTGCTGCTTGAAGATCACTCTGCCACTGCCCAATGGCTGCAAACCACTGCTCGACTCGCGTTCCCCGGTGCTCGCGTGCGTCACGCCTCCAGCCTGGCCGAAGCACGCACCGCGCTGCAGCAGGAAGCATTTCAATTAGCGTTGCTGGATATTCATCTGCCAGACGGCAGTGGCACCGATCTGATTCCCCACGCCCGCGCGTATCAGCGTGAGTTGATGGTGGTGATGACCACCGTATTCGACGACGACCAGCATTTGTTCGAAGCGCTCCGTGCCGGCGCACAGGGTTATTTGCTAAAAGAACAATCGCAGGAAGAACTGGTGACGAAATTGCGCGGCATTCACACCGGCGAACCGCCGCTATCGCCCGGAATCGCCCGCCGCATGCTGGCTTATTTCAATCCGCTGCAAACCCATCGCGATCCATTGCTGTCGCCACGGGAACAGGAAACCCTCACTCTGCTGGCCAAGGGTTTCAGTACCAAGGAATTGGCGCGACTACTGGATATTTCCGATCACACCGCTGCAGGCTACGTGAAGAATATTTATCGCAAGCTGAATGTGACGTGCCGCGCGGAAGCGGCATTGGAAGCGGTGCGGATGGGGTTGGTGCGGGGTTGACAGCCCCGCCTGTTCTTTTTACTCAAGCTGCCAGCAAATCCTCGATATCGTCTTCAGCGTCGTACAACGTGGTCAGCTGTTCAAACAGCGAGAAGGTATTGAGATGCAGCGGCGCGGTCAGCGCCTCGGGCAGGCTGGCCATGATCTCCTCCCGAGCCAGATTGTCCTCGTAGCCACGCCGGATGATCTGCGCCAGATGAATGATAATCGCGTAGGGCGAAAACGGTTTGGCCGCCAGCGGATTACCCTGGTGCGCCAACGCATGCTGGATCAATTCAGGAAAACGCCATAGCGATGCCAGCCGCGCCGCCAGCTCATGGTTGTCAAAACCGAAGTGAATTTTTTCCATCAGATTGCGATTCTTGCCCCCCGCCACATCGGCCAGGATTTTCTGCATATCGTTCGGATGCACCAGATGCAGCAGCGCAACGCAGATGTTGTGCAGCATGCCGCACGTGAACGCCGTTTCCGGCTCAAGACCGCGGGCATTTTTTGCAACCAGCTTGCAGATATTGGCAACCATGAAACTGTTGCGCCAGAACTCGCGCACATCCAGTCCGGGAATACTTTTGAACGTGCCGGTGATACCCGATGCGATCACCAGGGTTTTCAAGGTTTCGAATCCCAGCATCACCACCGCAGAATCAATCGATGACACTTTGCGGCCAGCCCCGTATCGCACGGAATTGGCCAGCCGCAACACTTTGGCAGCAATTACCGGGTCAGATTGGATATTGCGCGACACCGCGGCCACATCGGTTTTTGGATTGTTGAAACTGGCCATCAGATCCTGCACCACCTTGGGGATGCTGGGCAGGTCGTAAACGCGGGAGAGCAAGGAATCCAATGACATAGCGGGGGGTCTCCAAAGGCATAATACGAAGGGTGCCTTGAAGTATAGTTAAGCCTGCCATTTGCCAAGGGCAAAATCAGCCCTGAATCCAAGCTGTTACCCTGCGGCGCTCAGAGCCCTCCGCCCCACCGATGCTGCCAGGCGATGCCGAGCAAATCGAAATTGTTGCCCGTACGCGCCGAGACGCCGCGGCTGGCGAACAGCTTGATGGAATTCAGTTTGTCCACCGGCAGTGCCCAGGTCACACCGGTGCGCCAATTCTTTTGCAAATCGCGATTCACCGAGTCATCGATGGTGGTACGCCCGCCAGTAAAATAATTAACGTCAACCGACAGCCACTGGCCGGATTCAAAACTGTAAATGACATGTCCCTGCAGGGAATAAAGCGGTTTTTGTTCGCGGGTGCGGCCGTTGTAGAAATCATCGTTGTCCGTGAACAAGGTTGCTGACAAGGCGCCCTCCAGAGTCCAACGGTCCAGCGCTTTGGCGACACCTATTTCCGGCTTCAACGACCAGCGGTTGCTGCCGATATTGATCAGCCTGCTTTCATCGTGCTGCCCGGTGGGCGCCGAGATCTGCGCACTCACGCCGACAATCAGGTCCTGCCGGTAACGGGAAAACTCCGGCAGCGATAACGCAGGCGCGCCATAAAAATTCACGGAGACACGAAATTTCGCGTCGCCCAAACCATCCACATTGCGCTCCAATTCCCCGTCGGCAGAATCCGCAGTACCTTCCAGGAAGGTATAGGGCAACACCAGATCAAACTTGCCGGAACAACCCGCCAGATCGAGGGTACGGGCATAGGCCAGCAGCGCGTTGTTGGTTTCCAGGTCGGGATTTTTCAGCGGCAAGGCGGGATCAAATGCAAGGCCGCCCTCGGTATAGGCATAACCGGCAATCAGAAAATTGACGCCGACCGGAGCATTGGAATAGGCGCGCGGCTCAATATCCTGCGCCAACACCGAAACCATCCCTGCATACATCAGGCCTATGCCAAACACGGCATGTCTAAACACACCGAATCCTACACGACACATGAAGCACCCGCGCTCAACCAATCCCTAGTTAACTGCATCTGTGTTGGAGTATGGCATCATCCCCCGGATCCATCTAGCGTGCCATTACCAAACAGCATCGCCTGAAAAAAAGCCCAGTCCATCATGGACCGGGCAAGGCACACCACATGCAACGTCGATGCGTTCGCAGGCAGAATCAGTGGCAATTGGGATCGACATTCACCACATTCACGCCCACTGCAATGGCCGAATTGTTGGACGCAATATTGCCGGTAGCCACGTAGCGGGAAATATCCTGCAAACCAAAACTTTCCGGCAATACCTGGATCTCGTCGTCCAGTGCATCCTGAATATCATTCGCCAAAGTAGCGGCAAGGCCGGTGGCGAATGCCGTGGCGTCCACTTCCACTTCGTGGCCCGACACCATCCAGCTCAAATTGCCCGCCACATCTTCGAAAGCAACATCGATAACATTCAGGCTAAGCCCCGCGCCGCAGGCCGGTGCCAATTCCGCAGTGATCACCAAGTCGGCCTCCAGCTCACCACTGACACCCAGCACGTTCACGCTCGATTGCATCGGCACTACCAATTCCAGCACATTGTCATCCACTGACAACACATCAATATGCCCAACCGGCCGTACGGAAAGATTGGCCGAACCAAACGGTGTACCTGGCACACCTGCGCTCGCGCACAAGGCACCTTTCTTGCCGATCACATACAGAAGATCGGTGATTTTCTTGAATGGCAGCACGATCTCCAGATCGTCGCCTGTCGTAATACTATTGCCCGGAAAAAAGGTGGTCATGTGCAGGTCGTCTGCGCAGGGATCGTCGGCTTGATCGCTGTCGAAATTCACATCCCACACGCTGGTGAGGCGATCCTGCGTATTGCTGCTCAGCAGATCCTCCAGCCCCACGCTGTAATCCACCGCCGCCGGGCCGATATTGAATCCACCCTCCACCGCCAGCGCGCGATCCAGCGCGGCATTGATCGCACCCTTCAATTTATTCTGGATCACGGTATTGCGGGACAGCTGATCATCCAGCGCATTGTTGACGCACTGGGTCAGAGTGGAGCATCCGGCACCGAACAGGTTCGCCACACCGATGCCCAGATTGGTCAGGCTGGTAAGGAAGGACGAATCGAACGACACCGAATCCACATCCAGCGCAAATTTCTTGATGGAGCTAACGTAGGTATGCTGATTGACAGCATCGGTCTGCACATCGAATTCACCACTGGCACCATCCACATTGACGTTCACTTTGAAATTGTAATTCGTGCCGAAGCGATCGCAGTACCAGCTGGATGTATGCGGGTAGTAGAACTGCATTTCGAATTCCAGGCTCAGGCGATCGATCTGCAAATCGGTGTTGAGGCGGCCGTCATTCTGGAAAATAGCCTGCACGCTGTCACGGTCCAGCGGCAACGTCACATCGATGTCATTCATGTTCAGCTCCCACACCGACGCTGTACTGTGGCAGGCCAGCAACGCAGTAATGCCCGACGGTAAAGTGCCGGACTCCAACAACATATCCACCAGGGAAAATTCCTCGTAGCCCAGCTCCGACACCACTTGCGGCAAAAGATCTTCCGTCAGCGCTGCGCCATTGTCGTTGACGCGCACCTCTACGTACTGGGGTTGAGTGAAGATGTCGTTCAACTCATCCAGCGAACCCTGGTACGTCGTATGACTTATCTGAAAGCTCGACAGATATTGATTGTTCAAACCTTGTGTTTGCAGACGGGTGATATCGTTCTGCGTCGCAACCTGGTTGTAATCGGTCTGATGCACCGACACCGCTGCCAGCGCGGCCATCGGCGTTCCCACTATCAGGCTCAACGTCAGCGCATGCGCGGTCCATTTAAAAAAAGAAGGGTGGTTCATGACAAGTCTCCTGAGAGGGTTCAGCACGGCATGTGCTGCTCAGGAGCGTAAGAAATATGAGGTCCCCGCTGCAGACCTCAGTCGGGGCCCCCTGTTCAGGGGGTATCCATTCAGGGCTTGGTCCATAAACAGAAAAGGCCCCTAAAAGGGGCCTTTTCCAAGGTAGCGCTAAACGGCTGATTACATCATGCCGCCCATGCCGCCCATTCCACCCATGCCGCCCATGTCATGGCCGCCACCGGCTGCTTTCTCTTCCGGGATTTCAGCAACCATGGCTTCGGTGGTGATCATCAGACCGGCGATGGAAGCAGCCGCCTGCAGAGCAGAACGGGTTACTTTTGCCGGGTCCAGGATACCCATTTCGATCATGTCGCCGAATTCGCCAGTAGCAGCGTTGTAACCGAAGTTACCAGTGCCCGCTTTTACTTTGTCTACCACAACAGACGCTTCCGCGCCGGCGTTGGTAGCGATCTGACGGATCGGGGATTCCATGGCACGCAGAGCCAGCTGGATACCAGCGGTCTGGTCTTCGTTGTCGCCTTTCAGGCTGCCAACAGTTGCCAGGGCGCGCAGCAGAGCCACACCACCACCTGCAACCACGCCTTCTTCAACAGCGGCGCGGGTAGCGTGCAGAGCGTCTTCAACGCGGGCTTTCTTCTCTTTCATTTCCACTTCGGAACCGGCGCCAACTTTGATCACGGCAACACCGCCAGCCAGTTTGGCCACGCGCTCTTGCAGTTTTTCTTTGTCGTAGTCGGAAGTCGCTTCTTCGATCTGCTGACGGATCTGCTTAACGCGTGCCTGGATTTCGCCTTCCTGGCCAGCGCCGTCAACGATAGTGGAGTTTTCTTTGGTGATGCTGATTTTCTTGGCAGTGCCCAGATCGTTCAGAGTAGCCGCGTCCAGGGACAGGCCGACTTCTTCGGAGATCACGGTGCCGCCAGTCAGGATCGCGATGTCCTGCAGCATGGCTTTACGACGGTCGCCGAAGCCAGGGGCTTTAACAGCAGCCACTTTCACGATGCCGCGCATGTTGTTCACAACCAGAGTGGCCAGCGCTTCGCCTTCCACGTCTTCTGCGATGATCAACAGAGCTTTGCCGGATTTGGCAACGGCTTCCAGGATCGGCAGCATGTCGCGGATGTTGGAGATTTTCTTGTCAACCAGCAGAATGAACGGGTTGTCCAGTTCAATGCTCATTTTTTCCTGGTTGTTGATGAAGTACGGGGACAGGTAGCCGCGGTCGAACTGCATGCCTTCCACTACTTCCAGTTCGTTTTCCAGGCCGCTGCCTTCTTCAACAGTGATAACGCCTTCTTTGCCCACTTTTTCCATGGCTTCGGCAATGATGTTGCCCACGGATGTGTCGCTGTTGGCGGAGATGGTGCCTACTTGAGCGATGGATTTGGAATCGGCACAAGGAGTGGACAGGGATTGCAGTTTATCAACGACAGCAGCAGCTGCTTTGTCGATACCGCGTTTCAGGTCCATCGGGTTCATGCCGGCGGCTACAGCGCGCAGACCTTCGGTCACGATCGCTTGAGCCAGAACGGTGGCGGTAGTGGTGCCGTCACCAGCGGCGTCGTTGGCTTGGGAAGCAACTTCCTTCACCATCTGCGCGCCCATGTTTTCGAAATTGTCTTTCAGTGCGATTTCTTTGGCAACCGACACACCGTCTTTGGTGATGGTGGGAGCGCCGAAGGATTTTTCCAGGATGACGTTACGGCCTTTGGGGCCCAGGGTTACTTTGACTGCGTCGGCCAGGATGTTGATGCCCTTGACCATCTTGACGCGGGCTGCGTCGCCGAATTTGACTTCTTTAGCTGCCATGTTCGTGTTCCTTTGAATTCTGTTGCGTTAATTGGGATCAGTGCGGAAAACGTAAACGTCTTACTTATCCAGCACGCCGAAAATTTCGCTTTCGGCCATGATCAGCAGTTCTTTGCCATCGATTTTGACGGTGCTGCCGGCGTATTGGCCGAAGATCACCTTGTCACCGACTTTCACATCCAGAGGACGCACTTCGCCTTGGTCAGTCAGACGACCGGGGCCCACAGCCAGGACTTCACCCTGGGAGGGTTTTTCAGCGGCGGAACCAGGCAGCACGATACCGCCGGCAGTTTTGGTTTCCTCTTCTACGCGACGTACCACGACGCGATCATGCAAAGGACGGATTTTCATGGGTCTCAGATCTCCATTTGATTTGGTTCTTCAGGGCTTCTTAGGACTTTCGTTTTCAAGGCTTCATTTTTTAAGGCTTTTTGAGACCTCCGTGCCAACCTGCAGGGCCGACAGAGGTTCGCGCACTTAATTAGCACTCTCGCCTTTTGAGTGCCAATCATAGTGGCGTGGCTGAATCCGTCAAGACTTCTCGTACAAGGTGCTCAAAAGGACTTCCTGAAGAGGGCTTACACGAGTGTCTATACGACAGGATGGGCGCTAGATGGGGCCCACTGGGGCCATTTCAAGGGTGTTGATTGAATTTTTGATGACTTTGATGACGTTAATAAAGGGGCTGGGCAGGGTTACTCGTCTTTGCGCTCCGCCTCACCCTCGATCAGTAAATGACCATCGCGGTCCTCGCGTACGCGGGGTCGGCCATCCTCGGGCTCCCTTTCAGGGGCGGGCTCCTGCCGGAAGTTGGTTGAATATACCCAGGCACTGTGACGGCCACCGGGCGCCATAGCCTGCAGCAGACCGCGCCGCAGCATCAGTGCCGCCAAGGCACGGCGGAATGGGGGTAGCAGCAGAAACAGACCCAGTGCATCGGTCACGAAACCGGGCAGGATCAGCAGGAAGCCGCCAGTCAGCAACAACAAGCCTTCCACCAATTCCTGGGCCGGCGCTTCACCGGCCAGCATGCGTTGGTTCAGGCGGGTCCAGGTGCTCAGACCCTGACGCTGCACCAGATAAGACCCCAGCAACGACATGCCCAGCAACAGTAATAGCGTGGTGAGCCAACCGGTCAGTTGGGCGACACGCGCCACCACCATGGCTTCCAGGGCGACAAATACAAAGAACAGCAGGATCAGACGGCCCACGGCAACACCTTCAACTCGCTGCAGCCAGCGGACGGCGCGCCAGCTCCACCAGCACGGCCCGGGCGGCATCCGGCGTAGTCACGCTGCGGTCGAACGCGATGTAGTGCAGACGCGGACCCACCTTCAGCACCATGCCCTCGGCCTGGATGCCCGCCAACGTTACGGTCTGATCCTGGTGGAGAATGGCCACAAGGTCGCAATAGTGGCGCACGGCATTGGCATGATCATCATTCATATGCCCAACCATGTCCGCTTCCCGTTGAGGTGTGAAGGGATTGGTTTGCAACACGGCATCCGGCGCCAGCCAGCGGATTTTGCCGAAGCCGCCGATGTAGCGCAGTTGCTGCACGCGCAGGCGATAAAAGCGGAAATCCATCTGATCGTGATAGCCGCGGGATTCGGGGAAATAGCGGTAATAACGGTTGGCGCTGGCGGCGACATCGCCCTCGGCCACTGCCTCCACATCCGCCAGCAGTGTTAAACGGGCATCCTGCTGTACATCGCCGGCGCCGGTTTCGATCAAGGTCAACGCTACTTTAGGATTGGCGGCGATATTGCGGGTGTGTTGGGCCAGTGCACTGATCAGGATCAGCGGTTGGCCGGTTTCGTCCAGGCAGAATGGCACCACCGATCCGAACGGGTAGCCGGGAAATTCCACCGAGTGCGTGGACAGCACGCCCGAAAAATAACTGCGCAATATCTGCGCCGCGGCGGATTCCAGCTCACCGCGCCCTTCACCACTCTCTGCTTTATCCATAGAATGTGCCCTCATTCAAATCAGTCGCCATCTTAACAAGTCGCATGCATTCTCGTAACGTCACTAACGCCATCAGAACAGTCGCGTGCCCAAGGCAACCGGTTTGATCCGCGCCCGCTTTGCATCCATTGCCCTGCTGCAAGGGGCCATCGCATTGAGTCTGTGCCTGCTGACTCTGTGCCTGCTGACAACGCCTTTGCACGCGGCGCAACCGCGAACGCAGGCGGAAGCGCAGTTGCTACAGCAGCAGGAACCCGCCAATTACGCCTTCGCTGCTTACATGGGCAGCGGTTTGTATAGCGCATCAGACCAATCGCTGTTCGTGCTCAACATTCCCACCACCTGGGATATTTCGGACTATCCCGACTGGCGTTTTCGGTTTACCGGGTCCGCCGGCTTTTTCAATTACGGCACCGATGACATTCTCGACCTGGACGTGCCGGCAGACGTGGGCACTCTCACTCTGATCCCCGGGATCGAGAAAGTGTTCCCGTTGACCGAGAAGCTCGACCTGATTCCCCACCTGGATTACGGCTATGGCCGCAACTTCGCGACGAATGAGGAAGCGCAGGTGTATTCGGTGGGCGTCCGCACAGAGTTCCACTTTCACGGTTTGACCAAGAAAAACGTCTGGGTCAACAAGCTGATTTATGCGGGCTCGCGCACCTTCGACAGCGACCAACACGACAACTACGTACAGATCCTGACCGGTGTCGACTACAGCCTGAGCCGGGGCTTCCACCTGCTGGAAACCCACAATGTGCGCCCGACGCTGTACGGCCTTACCTACTGGAGCCACAACGGTATCGATTATGTGGAGCGGTGGAAGGACGGTGTCGATGACGAGATGGTGTTCGAGCTGGGCACCACCTTGTGGGCCCCCGAGCCTTTCGTGCTGTTTGGGATGGAGGCCGACCGGATCGGCATCGGCTACCAGCAGAATGCCTTCGGCCATGTGCTGCGCCTGTTTCTGGGATCGGTGTTCTGAGGGGTGGCTTGGAGGGGCGTCCTGGAGGCCGGCTTGAGCGCCGTTTCAGGCCCCGCGACTGTCCGCTCCACCCCTGGCGTTCGGGGGGCAAAACGGGAATAATCGCGACTCTTGAGTCAAACCCCAATTCAATCGAACCTTGCC
Source organism: Dongiaceae bacterium (assembly GCA_035539495.1). Classification (GTDB taxonomy): domain Bacteria; phylum Pseudomonadota; class Gammaproteobacteria; order Pseudomonadales; family Ketobacteraceae; genus Ch67. The sequence continues at coordinate 10,419 of DATLII010000145.1, read as the reverse complement.
TTTCATCTGAGGGATAGCAGTTATGGATCTGAAAAATAAAGTAGTCGTCATCACTGGATCGGGCCGTGGCCTGGGGCGTGGCATGGCGCTGGCATTCGCCGCCAAGGGCGCTAACGTGGCCGTGGTGGACCTGAACGAAGAAGACATCCGCCAGACGGTGGCGCTGTTGGAAGAGAAAGGCGTGAAGGCCAAGGGCTACAAGGTGAACGTGGCCAAGGAAGAAGACGTGGTGAAACTGTTCGACGACGTGGTGGCGGATTTCGGCGCTGTACACGGCGTGGTGAACAATGCGGGCATTACCCGTGACGGTCTGCTGGTAAAAGCCAAAGACGGCGAGATCACCAAGATGTCGCTGCAACAATGGCAAGCGGTGATCGACGTGAACCTGACCGGCGTGTTCCTGGTCGGCCGTGAAGCCGCCGCCAAGATGATCCAGCTGGGCGTGGAAGAAGGCGTGATCGTGAACATTTCCAGCCTGGCGCGTCAGGGCAGCTTCGGTCAGACCAACTACTCCGCTGCCAAAGCGGGCGTGGTGGCTATCACCGAATCCTGGGCGAAGGAACTGTCGCGCTACAATATCCGCACGGGCGCGATTGCACCGGGCACCATCAATACCGACATGATTGCGGCGATGAAGCCGGATGCGCGGGATCGTCTGGTCAGCGCGGTGCCGCTGAAGCGTCTGGGCGAGCCGGACAACATTGCGAAAGCGGCTACGTTCATTTTTGAGAATGATTACTTCACTGGTCGTGTGGTGGAAGTGGATGGTGGGTTGCGGTAAGCGGTTGGACTGAGCTTCGCGTCCCGTGCCAGTTGCGGGTGGGTGAGTTTTGGGACACGCCGTGAACCCATCCCTGGGGGCTTCTCCGCGACATCCATGTCGCAGAGAGTCCCAAAACTCACCCACCCGCAACTGGCACTATCATCGAGCTTCGCTTTCCCATGACCACCCCCGAGCCCCAGCAAAAAATCCTGCAAACCATCGCCGCCATCCCCAAAGGCAAAGTCTGCACCTACGGCAAAATCGCCGAATATGCTGGCCTGCCCCGCTACGCTCGCCTCGTCGGCGCCACCCTGCGCAATCTGCCCGCTGGTAGCAAAATCCCCTGGCACCGTGTCATCAACAGCCAAGGTCGTAGCTCTTTCCCCGTAGGTAGCGACGCCTATCGCAAGCAAGTGCGACGCCTGGAGGCAGAAGGTGTTATTCTCACTGGCGGCAAATATAATTTGCGACACTATTTGTGGACGCCCTGAGCGCGCTAGCTGAAACCGGTGTAACGCCGCGCCAATCATCCACACAAAAACAAACTGCCGGCGACCCTGATTTGATCCCAACGCATTTTCTTTCCTATTTCCGCTTCATCCACCGCGCCGATACCGCGCCTGCAGGCGACGCCGCGTGAATACCACCACCAAAACTTCATTGCGCACCGCCTTCACCCAGCCCGCCGCGCTGACGATGTTTTTTTTCGGCTTCACTTCGGGTCTGCCTTTTCTGCTGGTGGGTGGCACGCTGTCCACCTGGTTGAAGGAAAGCGGTATCTCGCTGGAAAGCATCGGGCTGATCAGTTATGCCACGCTGACTTATGCGTTCAAATTTCTGTGGGCACCGGCGGTGGACCGGTTGCGACTTCCTGTGCTGGGCGCACTGGGCCAGCGTCGTAGCTGGTTGTTGGCGGCGCAGTTGCTGCTGCTGGCCTGTCTGCTCGGCATGGCACTGCTGACGCCGCAGGCGTTCACTCTATTTATTGTGCTGGTGTTCGGTGCCGCCTTCGCTGGCGCTACGCAGGATGTGGTGGTGGATGCCTACCGTATCGAGATCGCGCCGCTGGAAACACAAGGCGCGCTGGCCGCTACCTACAGCTTGGGTTATCGGCTGGCGTTGCTGACGGCGGGCGCACTGGCGCTGATTATGGCGGACCACATCAGTTGGACGCTGGTTTATCTGGTGATGGCTGGCCTGCTGCTGGGCGTGATGGTGGTGACCTTGCTGGCGCGGGAACCGCAACATCCCGTCCGCCGCGCAGACTCGTTTGGCGGGGCACTGCAGGATGGAGTGATCGGTCCTTTTAGCAATTTCTTTCAGCGTTATGCCGGTAGCCTGGGGATCGTGCTGCTGCTGTTCATTGGTCTGTTCAAGATCTCGGACCAGATGCTGGGTGTGATCGCCAATCCCTTCTATCTGGACAGCGGTTTCACCAAAACTGAAATCGGTGCGGTGAGCAAGTTTTTCGGTGTCTGGATCGGCATCGCCGGTGCCTTTCTCGGCGGCATCTGCGTAGTGAAATGGGGCATTAACCGGCCGCTGCTGCTGGGTATTCTCATTGGCAGCGTCAGTAATCTGCTGTATCTGCTGCTGTCGCTGTTTCCCGGCAACCTCACCATCTTTATTCTGGTGATCGGCGGCGAGAATCTGGCGGGCGGCTTTTTGGGCTCAGCCGCTGCGGCCTGGCTGGCGGCGCTGGTGAGCCGGCGTTATACCGCAACCCAGTACGCCCTGTTCAGCTCCCTTGTGACATTGCCCGGCAAATTGATCGGTGGGCTGTCGGGTTTCATGGTGACAGGCATGGGTTACACGGGCTTCTTTGTGTTCTCCACCGTGGCGGCCCTTCCGGCGCTGGCGCTGTTTTTCTGGCTGCAACCCCGGATCGCGCGTGCCAACCTGGAAAATTGCGATACAGATGCGAGCGATTCCTCCGCAGATCAGCGATAATCGACCCGCAATGAGTTAGACAGAGCCGCAGCGCTCGGCCACACTTAAAAACAAGAATTCAGGCCCACAATAAGAACCCCACTATGCCCAATGCCGATTTGCCCATCATGATCGTGGATGACGCGAAGTTTTCCGGCGCCGTGATTGGACGTACTTTGAAATCCGCTGGTTACATCGACGTGCGTACCGCCAGCAGCGCCCAGCAGGCTCTGTTGATGCTGGAAAGCCGCCCGGTCAGCGTATTGATCGCCGACTGGCTGATGCCGGAAATGGATGGCCTGGAGCTGGCCAGCCGGGTGCGTCAGCTGGACGAGTCCACCAATCACTTCACCTACATCATGCTGCTCACCGCCAAGGAAGGGGACCAGGCTCTGGTGCAGGCCTTCGACCAGGGCGTGGACGACTTCATCAACAAATCCGCCATGAATCAGCAACTGCTGCCCCGCATCTACGCCGCTGACCGGCTGGCGGGTCTGCAGAATCGTCTGTTGAAGGAAAACCAGCTGCTGGTGGAATCGAACCAGCGCCTGAAAAAGAACGCGTTGGTGGACCCGCTCACCGGCCTGGGCAATCAGCTGTTCGCGATTGAGCGGCTGCAAGCCACCATCCAGCATACGCAGTCCCGCGGTGGTGCGGCCTGTCTGCTGATCATCAACATCGACAACTACAACACCCTGCAACAACAGCACGGCAAGATCATTCTGCGCGAGATCATGGTGGGCGTTTCCCGCCGTCTGCGTCAGTTGGTGCGGCCGCTGGATGTGGTGGCGCGGTTGTCGAATGAAGAATTCGCCGTCATCACCCATCAGCCGGACATCGGCCAGGCCAACGCGGTGACCTATCGCCGGGTGTACGACGCATTGAACGTGAAAGCCCTGAAAACATCGAAAGGCTTCATCCAGCTGAAAGCCGCCATGTGCATGTCGGCGGCGGATATGGAAACCGGCTTCCCCGCGCCGGATAAAATGCTGGCCATCACCAAACAGCAGATCGAGCAGGCGCGCACCATCGGCCGGCTGATGGTGATCAAGTGGCGCAGCGTGAAGAAGCCCGAGGGCGACGCCGCCGCACCCAGCTCGCCGGCCTGATGCCGGTTTCGCCCCTTGTCCAACAGAGTCGGTCCTTCGATACTCTATTCGTAGTAGATACTCTGTTCGCAGCAGATACTCTGTTCGCAGTAACAGCCGGTGCTACTTGCCGGCCCCATTCCTCTATCCGGCCAACCTGACATGCCCCCTGCTGACTGGCACATTCTGGGACCGGGCGCCATTGGCTCCCTCTTCGCCTGGCACCTGGCCGACGCTGGCCTTGAGGTGCGCCTGCTGACCCGCCCCGGCGGCGAAAATGCCCGCCTCATCACCTTGGACGACCAAACCGGGCCCGCCCCCACCAGCGCCACCCGCGCCTTTCATGTGGACTTAGGTGATTCCTCCGTCCATACCCCCATCCGCCGCCTGCTGGTGACAGTGAAGGCCCACCAGACTGCCGCAGCGCTGGAGGCTATCCGTCACCGTGTGGATGCGTCCACCCTGATCCTGTTTCTGCAGAACGGCATGGGTACCTGGGATTACGCCACCCGCCTGTTTCCGAACAGTCGCTGGCTGGTGGGTACCACCACCGAAGGCGCCTGGCGCGCGGCGGACCGTCACATCGTCCACGCTGGCCGCGGTGAAACCTGGCTCGGTAGCCTGAATCCGGCCTGGTTCGAGGATGCGCGCAAGTTGGCGACATCCCTTGGTTCCACCCGCTTCCGGCCCGGCCTGGACATCAACATCCAGCAACGGCTGTGGCGCAAGCTGGCGATCAACTGCGCCATCAACCCGCTGACGGTGCTGTATGACTGCCGCAATGGCGAACTGCTGGAGAAGCCGTCCGCCCTGCAGCAGATGGAGGTGGTATGTAATGAGGTGGAATGCGTGATGTCCGCAGCGCTGGGCCTGACGCGACCTGAGCCTCTGCTGCCGCTGGTACGAGCCGTGGCGGAAAAGACCGGCGCCAATCAGTCGTCCATGCTGCAGGACTACCGGCGGGGCTTGCCCACCGAGATCGAGTTCATTACCGGCTATTTAGTGGCGGAAGGAAAGCGGTTGGGTCTGCCAACGCCGGAAAATGCCGCCATTCTGGCAGCCATCCGGCAACTGACACCGTCTCAGAAGGACGACATCTGACGGCGCGGTTCACTGGCGGTAGTAGTCGTGAGAGCGGTGCATTCCAATTCGGAGTAACGGTTCAGGGCATCCAGCGCCATCTGCTGACACAGCAGTTCCAGTTCGGAATCCCCTGAACCGGCCGCCAGCACATAGGCAAAATTGGCGGTGGCTTCCAGCTGCCCCAGCACATAGGGCTCGTGGTCGCTACCCCGGTGTGTCAGGGCGGTACGCGCAGCGGCGTTCAACAGTTCCCGTAGCAAATCGGTATTGATCAGCACATTGCTCATGGTGTTTTTTCTCCGGGACAGAATACTTCAACGCGGATATCGAACTGCCTTCACGTCAGCTTGACCCTCAACAATCTTAGTCGTAGATTGCCGCTCCATTCTGTGACTTTTGATACAAAACCCCGGCCATTGGTTTCTTTTTGATCAAGGTCAAACAGTTAGAACCGGGGCCTCTCAGCTGTCATCCGGACCCGCAACCCAGCACATCCTGCAAACGTCCCGCAAAGGAGTCACCTTATGGGCCACCGCCTTTCCAAGATCTACACCCGCACCGGCGACAAGGGCACCACCGGTCTGGGTGACGGCAGCCGGGTGGACAAGGACAGCCTGCGAGTGGAGGCCTACGGCACCACCGATGAGCTCAATTCCGCCATTGGCATGGTCCTGTCGGAAACCAGCGTACCGGACGGCCTGCGCCACTGGCTGCTGGAGATCCAGCATGATCTGTTCGATCTGGGCGGCGAACTCTGCATCCCCGGTCACGTGGTGCTGGACACCACCTTTATCGAACGGCTGGAACAGCAGATTGACGAAATGAATGAAGCACTGCCGCCGCTGAAGGAATTCATCCTGCCTGGCGGTAACCGCGCGGCCAGCACCTGCCACCTGGCCCGCACTATCTGCCGCCGCGCTGAACGTCGGGTGCTGACCCTGGCCAAGCAGGAACCGATCAATGACTGGGGCCTGAAATACTTGAACCGGCTGTCGGACTTCCTGTTCGTCGCCGCCCGCGTGCTGGCCCGCACCGACAACGGCGCGGAAGTGCTCTGGAACCGGCAGCGCTTCACCCAGCCATGAGCAACAGTCCGGGCAATGCGGATTTCATCACCGGCACCGACCTGATCCTGGGAGGCGCCCGCTCCGGCAAAAGCGCCCTGGCGGAACAGCGGGCCCGGGCCAGCGGCAAACGCGTGGTGTACGTCGCCACTGCGGAAGCCCGCGACGGCGAGATGAGCAACCGCATTGGCCATCATCGCCAGCGTCGCCCCGCCGACTGGCAGACGGTGGAAGAACCTCTGCACTTGGCTCAAGCTCTGCGCGAACATCAGCAGCTCGACACGTTGATCCTGGTGGACTGCCTGACCCTGTGGCTCAGCAATCTGCTCTGTCGCGAAGATGACGCTCTGCTGCAACAGGAAAAAGCCGCACTGCTGGATCACCTGGCCACCAACCCCGATCTGATTCTGGTGAGCAACGAAACCGGCCTGGGAGTGGTACCTTTGGGCGAGCTGAGCCGTCGCTTCGTGGACGAGGCCGGCTGGCTACATCAGGCCACCGCGGCCCAAGCCCGTCGCGTCACGCTGGTAGTGGCGGGGCTGCCGTTACAATTGAAACCTCAGCGCTGAAGCCCTGCGGTTGAACCCTGCGAATGGATATCCGGAAATTCATGCCATGACCGAGTCATCCCCCATCGATACCAAAGCCGACTGGTGGCGGCAACCCGCCCGCCCCCTCGACCACGCCTGCGAACAACGCGCCCGCGAGCGCCAGAGTCAACTCACCAAACCACCGGGATCGCTGGGCCGGCTGGAAGAAGTGGCGATTCACCTGGCCGCTCTGCAACACAACGACCGCCCACGACTGGATAAAGTGCAGATCAGTATCTTCGCCGGCGATCATGGCGTGGTGGCGGAAGGCGTGTCGGCATTTCCCCAGATCGTCACGGTGGAAATGCAGCGTAATTTCGTCAACGGCGGCGCTGCCATCAGCGTATTGGCGCGGCAACTGGGCGCCACACTGGAAGTGATCAACGCGGGAACCTTTGCAGTGCCCGCTGAATTGTCCAAAGTGATTCACGAACCGGTGGCGCAGCAAACGCATAACTTTTGCGAAGTGGAAGCCATGAGCGACGCCCAGTGGCAGCAAGCGTTGGCCATCGGTTACCGCGCGGTGCAACGGGCGCAGCAGCGTCAGGCGCAATTGTTCATCGGCGGCGAGATGGGCATCGGCAACACCACGTCCGCCACCGCGTTATTGTGCGCCCTTACCGGATTGTCGCCGCAGGATATTACCGGCGCCGGCACGGGATTGGATTCTTCGGGAATAGAACACAAGATCAGCGTAATCGAAAAAGCGCTGACACGACACCAGGCGCTTCTGCAGGAGCCCGCAGCCGTCTCCCGCGCGTTGGGCGGTTTCGAGATTGCTGCTTTGACGGGCGCCTATATCGCGGCAGCACAGGTAGGCATCGCAGTACTGGTGGATGGATTTATCTGCAGTGCAGCCGCCTTGTGTGCGCTCAAACTGAATCCCTCGATCCGCAACGCGCTGTTCTTCAGCCACTGCTCGGCGGAACAGGGTCATCGCAAAGTAATGGCGCATCTGTATGCTGCGCCGCTGGTGGATCTGAACCTGCGCCTGGGTGAAGGCAGTGGCGCTGCCGTGGTGGTGCCTCTGCTGCGTGCCGCCTGTGCGCTGCACAATGAAATGGCCACGTTTGCGGAAGCCGCCGTTTCTGGAAAATCCGCGCCCGCTTCTTCGACGCCGGGAGATCCCTGACATGCACGGAGGCAGCAAACCCACACGGCGCGTGATCCTGGACCTGATCCGCCACGGTGAACCAGAAGGCGGTGTGAAATACCGCGGCTCCCTGGATGAACCGCTGTCGGAAACAGGCTGGCAACAACTGCGCGCTACCTGCGCGCGTGCCCGCCAGGCCGGCGCGAGCTGGCAGGCGGTGGTGGCATCACCGTTGCTGCGCTGCCACAACTTCGCCCAGGAAATTGCTGTGCAACAGCAACTGCCGCTGACCGTGGTGCCTGATCTGCGCGAAATCTGTTTCGGCGAAATCGAAGGCATGCGCCCGGCAGATGCCTGGGCCAAAGACCCCGAGTTGCTGACAAACCTGTGGCAAGCGCCGGAACTGCACACACCACCAGGCGGCGAGCCCTTCGGCGATTTCATCGTGCGGGTGGATCATGCGTTGCGCGGCGTAATCAACGATCATATCGACCAGCACATTCTGCTGGTGGTGCATGGCGGTGTGATCCGTGCGTCACTGACGGCTTGCTTCGGTTTCACTCCCCGCGCTACATTCTGTGTGGATGTGCCTTACGCCGGCATGACGCGCATTCGCGCCTACGTGCACGACGACGGCCACATGGAATTTTCCCTCGCATTCATCAACGGCTTCACGGATCACTGATCGCATGAAATCCCTGCTCATTGCCTTGCAGTTTCTCACCCGCATTCCGGTGCCCGTGAAGGACTGCACGCCCGAGCAGGTGCGCGCCTCGATTTATTGGTACGGCGCAGCAGGGCTGTTGATTGGTTTGATTCTGCTGGCGGCGCAGACCCTGTTCCTGTGGCTGCTGCCCTGGGATGCCGATGCAGCGGTGGCGGCACTGCTGCTGACACTGTGGGTGCTACTCACTGGCGCACTGCATCTGGACGGTCTGGCCGACAGCGCCGACGCCTGGTTGGGCGGGCACGGCAACCGGGAAAAATCCCTCGCCATCATGAAAGACCCGCAGTCTGGTCCCGCCGGCGTGGTGGCGATCGTGCTGGTGCTGCTGCTGAAATTCTCCCTGATCCTGTATCTGCAACAACATCAGCAATTGTTCTACCTGCTGCTGACACCGATGCTGGCGCGGGCGTTGATACCGTTTCTGTTTCTATTCACTCACTACGTGCGCGATGAAGGGCTCGGCAGTCCATTCGCGGAACGGCTGGCGGTGTCCAAAATGCTGCCGGGGCTGGTGGTGGCGGTGGTGGCCGGCGTGCTGTTGAGCGGCCCGTTCTGGCTAGGCGCCGTGGCGCTGGCATTGGTGGTGTTTATCACCGCGCGGGCGTTGATGGTTCATCGCATCGGCGGCACCACCGGTGATACTGCCGGCGCGCTGGTGGAGATCCTGGAAGTGACCCTGCTGCTGGGCTGCATCTTTATCCAATGAAGTTATCTGAAAAAACCATCGAATGAAGCCGCTGCACTGGCCCGGCCTGGGCTGCTTGTCTGTCACTGCTCAACACGCATTATTTGAAGCGGAGCAACCCATGCTCGCCACCGGTTCCTGTGTCTGGAACGGCGGCAGTGCTGTGGTGACCGGCTGGTTGAATTTGCGAGTGCCGAAAGACGCGCCGACCGATGTGAATGCAATATTGGAATCACCGGCGGCCAGTCTGCAACGTTATGCGCAGGACTTGGCGATTACCACGCCCCTGGCAGGCATGATGACTGCCGCCTGGATGGATTCACTGCGATTTCAACTGATGCAGAACTCTCACACTGCGCTGGCGTGCATCGTCACGTCTGGCATCGAAAATGCGCGCCGCAGCGGCGATCCATGTGATGCGGATTTTTCTCACCAACATCTGACACAAGCAGGCACGATCAATATCGCGCTAGTAAGCACGGCGGCTTTTTCTCCAGCAGCGTGTATCGAAGCATTGCTGGTGGCCACTGAAGCCAAAACTGCAGCCTGTCATGATCTGAAATTGAAAAGCCCAGTGTCGGGATTGATGGCGACGGGAACCGGCACTGATTCCATGTGCCTGCTCAGTGCCAACACGCAAGCAAACGTGCTGGAGTACTGCGGCAAACACACGCAGATGGGCGAATGGATTGGACGCGCGACCTATGCCGCGGTGTACGAGTCAGTAACAGCCTGCCTGAATTTGCCGAAAGCGCGTTAAAGCCCCCCCTGAACAACTACCCCGCCAGAATCCGCCGAATCGCGTCCATATCCAGATGCTGCTCCGTCGCATCCGCCAGACGATCAATGTGGTGCTCCCGCAAAGCACGGTAATCCAGCTTTTCTGCCTGCACCAAACCGCTCCAAGCCAGCAGCGCACTCAACGCTTCCGGATGATCGAAAACGCCGTGCAGATACGTACCCGCGATTTGTCCGCAGGGAGACCAGGCGCCATCACAAACGGCATTGTTTTGACCGTCGGCAGATGCTGCTACATCATCGAACTGGAGCAACGGAATTTCCAACGCGGGGCCCGTACTGACACCCGCGTGAATTTCATAACCTTCACAACGCGCACCTTGTGAATTCGTATCGACTGATTGATCCGCACCAGACTCCACCTTCAACAGCAAACGCCCGCTGCGCCGATGCAATTGTTTCTGCGGCCGCAACTCTGTCGTCATCTCCAACCAGCCAAAACCCTCTATGCTCTTTTGCGCGCCTTCGATACCTAGCGGGTCCAACAGCTGCTGTCCCAGCATCTGAAAACCACCGCAAATCCCCAGCAATTTACCGCCAAATCGTAAGTGACGCTGCACGATGGTTTCCCACCCCTGCTCCCGCAACCAGCGCAAATC
>DATLII010000144.1:0-6335 GCA_035539495.1 Dongiaceae bacterium | reverse complement strand
ACGGTGCTGATCACTGGCGAAAGCGGCACAGGCAAGGAGCTGGTTGCGCAGACTCTGCACAGCTTGAGCAATCGCCACCACGCGCCTTTTTTGGCGGTCAACTGCGGTGCTATTTCCCCCCAACTGATCGAAAGCGAGATGTTCGGGCATGAAAAGGGTAGCTTCACCGGCGCGACTCGCGAGCACAAAGGTTATTTCGAGCGTGCCAATGGCGGCACCTTGTTCCTGGATGAAGTGACCGAGATGCCCGTTGAACTTCAGGTCAAGCTGTTGCGCGTGCTGGAGACGGGCTATTTCATGCGTGTAGGGTCAGAGCGAGAAATCGAATCGGACGTTCGCGTTATTGCGGCCACCAATCGTGTTCCCGATGAAGCGGTGGCTGCGGGAAAATTGCGCGAGGATCTGCTTTATCGTCTGCAGGTATTCCCGCTGCAACTGCCGCCTCTCCATGCGCGCGGCGAAGATATTGATCAGCTCGCGCAACATTTTCTGGCTGAGCTTAACGAGCGCGAGCACGTCAAACGCCAGGTTACACCTGAAGCGCTGGCCCGTTTGCGCAGCTATAACTGGCCGGGCAATGTTCGCGAGCTGAAGAACGTGGTGCATCGTGCGTTTATCATGGCCAATGACGTAATCGATGTCGATTGCCTGCCCCCCGAATTTGGCGGCGTTAGCCAACCCAAAGGGCCCAGCTTCATGGTGCGCGTGGGGAGTTCTATCGCTGACGTGGAACGCCGTTTGATATTGGCGACGCTGGAGCAGTACGACGGCAACAAGGAAACCGCCGCGGAAGTGCTCGGTATCAGTTTGAAGACGCTTTACAACCGTCTGCATGACTACAAGGCTGAGGAAGAGGCCAGCGCGGGTACATAAGTCTTTGGATCCAACCGCCATCACTCGCTCATGAGGATGGCGGTTTCAACTCACGCTGTTGCTCAGGTTCTACCTGATCTGTTCTTCTCCCTCATCATATCGTCCCGGTCAATACCAGAATCAGTGTGATCAGCAGGGCCAACCCGACGACACCTGTGGGCCGATATCCCCAGCCGCTGCTGTAGGTCCAAGTGGGCAGCGAGCCTACCAGCACCAACAGCAATACAAGTAGAACCAATGAGCCAACAGTCATAACTATCTCCTTTCTTTCACTCGCATTGCTCTCATTCACTATTTCATTTTGCACAGGAAGCGTACGCAGAATTCGCTGCCTAAGAAGTACAACGCAGTATCCATGCCAGGTATGTTTTGCGAGAGATTTGCGGCAAAAATGGCGGAAAAATGCGAGACATAGCGTTGGCAGCGTTGTTTTATTCGCAATTTTTACAAAGGCATTCTGCTTTTTTCTGCATTTTTACGAATGTGGAATGCAAATGCTGAAAATAATTCTGCGAAAAACAGCGTGATTCGTGGGCTGGGGATGAATCCGAGGTGATGCGCGTCAGCTGGCACATGGCTTGCTCTTTCATTCGATGAAGGATTTTTCCTTTCCAAATCGAATTCCAAGGAGCTGATGTATGTGGAAGTCTGAAAAAGCGGCACAACCCAATAGCGTCAGTCGTATGTGCCGAGATACTTTGGCCTTGATTATGGCGGGCGGCAGGGGAACGCGTCTGCAGCAGTTGACATTGTACCGCGCCAAGCCAGCGGTTCATTTCGGGGGCAGTTACCGTATTATCGATTTCACATTGTCTAATTGTATTAACAGCGGTATTCGCCGCATCGGTGTGCTGACCCAATATAAAAGCCATTCACTGATCAAGCACCTGCAAACGGGCTGGAGTTTCATGGGAGGCAATCCCGGCGAGTTCATCGAACTGCTGCCGGCAGATCAAAACCCTGAAAATGATCATTGGTATGCAGGTACCGCTGATGCGGTGTATCAGAATATCGAATGCATTCGCGCTCATCGTCCACAACATGTGTTGGTGCTGGCAGGTGATCACATCTATAAGATGGATTACGCGCCTATGCTGGCCCACCACGTTGCATCAAAAGCGCAGGTCACCATCGGTTGCATTGAAGTTCCCATTCAGGAAGCCAACCAGTTCGGTGTTGTTGAGATGGACGCCGATACGCGCATTCACGATTTCGTTGAAAAATCCTCGACACCCAAAGCGATCCCCGGCAAGCCAGGCCGCGCCCTTGCCAGCATGGGAATTTATGTCTTTGACGTGCAGTTCCTGTTGGATCGTTTGCATGATGACGCTTCGATGGAAGTGTCCGTGCATGATTTCGGCCGTGATGTGATTCCGGATGCGATTCGTGCAGGCCGCGTATATGCCTACCAATTCCGGGATTTGCAGGACAATTCACGTCCTGGTTATTGGCGAGACGTGGGCACGGTTGACGCTTACTGGAAGGCCAACATGGAGCTCTGCGGTATTGAGCCGCCATTGAATTTGTATGACGAAAACTGGCCGATCTGGACGCGCCAGGAGCATGTGCCCCCCGCCAAATTCATGTACGACGACGGTGGTGAGCGCGGCTTGGCGATGGATTCCATGGTCAGCGGCGGTTGTATCGTCGCCGGCGCCACGGTGCAGCGTTCTGTTTTGTTCGTGCGCGCCTGTGTCGATGCAGGATCGATAGTAGAAGATTCGCTGTTGTTGCCAAATGCGTCGATCGGCCGAGGTTGCCGAATTCGCAAAGCCATTATTGATGCGGGTTGCGTGGTACCCGACGGCATGAGCATCGGCATCGATCCCATCAGCGATGCGCAGCATTTCTATCGCTCGCCGTCGGGCGTCACCCTGGTGACCCGCGACATGCTGGCGCGCTTCGTGGCGTCGGCGCAGGCGTCCTTGCCCATGCTGACACAGGCGCCGGCGGTGACATCTTCAACCAGAACCGATGAACGTAGCGTGTATCCGATTTCAGTTCGCGCGAATCGTAAGCTGGAAGCAGCGAGCCATAGTGATCGGTTGCGTAACGAAGCAAGAATCAATGCGGGTAAATCCAATGCGGGTAAATCCTGAAAGCCGCTCGCGGCCTGCTGATGCTGGAACTGAACGGACGGAGGTGCTGAAAGCGATTGCAGCACCACGGGTGGTCATCGATTGGCGAACACCGAGCGTTGATCATGGGCGCTGGCCCGCTAAAGCGGCGTTGGGTCAGCCGCTGACGATAGAGGTGACTATCTGCTGCGATGGCCATGATGTCCTGGATGCCAGAGCGATTTTTCAGTCCAGCAGCGATGGCGGAAGTCATTTGCATTCTGAATTGGAGTTTCGCGGACAAAATATATGGACCACTACGTTTTATCCTGCCCAGGCGGGTTGGCATCGACTGATCGTGGAAGCCTGGGTTGATGAGTGGGCCACCTTCTGCAAGGGTTTGTCCGCCAAGCGTGCAGCTGGTCAGGATGTTGGTCAGGATGTTATGGAAGGCATGCAGATGCTGCAGGAGTTGGCAAAAGCAGCATCGCCGACCCATCGCAAATATGCGAATGTCGTGATGAGGTTGAGAAGGGAATTGGAAACCTTGTCGACTGCCACGGCCTGCGAGCGGCTGCTGAGTCGTCTGACGGCTGATCTTGTGCAAGCGCTGAATGTACGTCATTTCCTGGCCCGGATCAGCCAGCCGATTGAAGTTGAGCGAGAGGCAGCAGCCTTCGCCAGCTGGTATGAATTGTTTCCACGTTCAGCGGCGAACAACAGCAGCATTCATGGTACGTTTGATGATGTTATTGCGCGCCTGCCAGCCATTCACGCCATGGGATTCGATGTTCTGTATTTTCCACCGATACATCCTATTGGGTCTTCGCATCGCAAGGGCCGCAACAATTCATTGCGCGCAGAGCCGGGTGAGCCGGGCAGCCCTTACGCCATCGGTAATAATGACGGCGGCCATACCGCGGTGCATCCGGAGCTGGGTGGCTTGGAAGCATTTCAGCGCTTGCGCCGTGCAGCGCGCAAGCTGGGGATCGAATTGGCGCTGGATTTTGCAATTCAGTGTTCTCCCGATCATCCGTGGATACGTCAGCATCCTGGCTGGTTCCGCTGGCGCCCGGACGGCACGATTCACTACGCCGAAAATCCGCCGAAAAAATACGAAGATATCGTGCCCGTGGATTTTTATGCCCAAGCCGCGAAACCCGACTTGTGGTTGGCATTGCGCGATGTGGTGCTGTTCTGGGTAGAGCAGGGCGTCAGAATATTCCGGGTGGACAATCCTCACACCAAACCGCTGCCATTCTGGCGCTGGTTGATTACGACTGTGCGGGAATCTCATCCCGACGTGATTTTTCTTTCGGAAGCCTTTACCTATCCAATGATGATGTATCAATTGGCGAAGATCGGTTTCTCGCAAAGCTACACCTATTTCATCTGGCGCAATAACCAGCGCGAACTGAAAGAGTACCTCACCGAATTGAGCCGGGAAGCGCCGCGGGATTTCTTCCGCCCACATTTCTTCGTCAATACCCCGGATATCAATCCTTACTTTTTGCAGGCATCGGGCCGTCCTGGATTTGTCATCCGTGCTGCACTGGCAGCGACGTTGTCCGGTCTGTGGGGAATCTATAGTGGTTTCGAACTGTGCGAAGCCGAGCCTTTGCCAGGCAAGGAAGAATATTGGCATTCGGAAAAATACGAGATCAAACACCGTGACTGGAATACGCCGGGCAATATCGTGAATGTGATTGCCCAGCTGAATCGAATCCGGCGCGCCAACCCGGCCTTGCATACTCATCTGGGCATCGAGTTTCACGATTCTGGAAACGATCAGGTGTTGTACTTCAGCAAAGTGGCGGGCCCCGTTAATAATCGTCTGTTGATTGCAATCAGTCTGGATCCCCACCGGCCGCAAGAGGCGTACCTGCCGTTTCCGGCTCAGGCGCTGAACCTGGAGCCAGGCGTCGACGTGGAAGTGGAAGAATTAATGCGAGGACAACGCTTCCACTGGCACGACGAACACCATCATTGGTATTTCAATCCGCACGATCTGCCTTTGGCGATCTGGCGGATTAGTCCGACGGGAAGTGAGGCCACCAACACCGGAGCGCACTGACATGTTAATGAGCGTCCGCCCTGCAATCCAGACCGAACAGGCTCCTGCCCTGACGCTGGTAAAAGATCCGCTTTGGTACAAAGACGCGGTCATCTATCAACTGCATGTGAAATCGTTTTTTGATTCCAACAATGATGGTATTGGTGATTTCGAAGGGTTGATCAGCAAACTCGATTACATCGCTGATTTGGGCGTGACTGCCATTTGGCTATTGCCATTCTATCCTAGCCCGCTGCGCGATGATGGCTATGACATTGCCAGCTACCGTGAAGTGCATCCCGCTTATGGTGACATGCACACGGTAAAACGCTTCATTAACGCAGCTCATGATCGTGGTCTGCGTGTCATCACCGAATTGGTCATCAACCACACGTCAGACCAGCATCCCTGGTTTCAGCGGGCACGACGCGCCAAGCCGGGATCGGCTGCGCGCAATTTCTATGTGTGGTCCGATAACGATCAGAAATATTCTGGGACTCGCATTATTTTTATCGACAGCGAAACGTCGAATTGGACTTGGGACCCGGTGGCCAACGCTTATTTCTGGCACCGTTTCTATTCTCATCAACCGGACCTGAATTTTGACAATCCGCAGGTACTCAAGGCCGTACTGAGTGTATTGCGTTTTTGGTTGAAACTGGGCGTGGATGGCCTGCGTCTGGATGCCGTGCCGTATCTGGTGGAACGGGAAGGGACTTCGAACGAAAATCTGCCGGAAACCCATGTACTGCTGAAACGGATTCGTGCCGAGATCGATGCGGCCTTTCCGGATCGCATGTTGTTGGCGGAGGCCAATCAGTGGCCCGAGGATACGCAACAATACTTCGGCAACGGTGATGAGTGCCACATGGCCTTCCACTTCCCTTTGATGCCGCGTATGTACATGGCGCTGGCGCAGGAGGACCGTTTCCCAATCACCGACATTCTGCGGCAGACGCCGGATATTCCCAATAATTGTCAGTGGGCGATTTTTTTGCGTAATCACGACGAATTGACGCTGGAAATGGTAACTGATCGGGAACGAGACTATCTATGGCAGAAATATGCCACTGACCCGCGTGCCCGCATCAATCTGGGAATCCGCCGTCGCCTGGCGCCGCTGCTGGATTTTGACCGGCGGCGGGTGGAACTGTTGAATTCATTGCTGTTATCGATGCCGGGTACGCCCGTCATTTATTACGGCGACGAAATTCTCATGGGCGACAATATCTACCTGGGTGATCGCGATGGCGTGCGCACGCCGATGCAGTGGTCGCCGGATCGTAACGGTGGTTTTTCCCGTGCAGACCCCGCCCGGTTGGTGCTGCCGCCCATCATGGATCCGTTATCCG
>DATLII010000143.1:0-2560 GCA_035539495.1 Dongiaceae bacterium | reverse complement strand
CCCCATTCGCTGATGATCGGTTTTCATGCTGAATATGCCGGTGGTGAGATCAAAGTGGATGGCGTGGAGATCGAACATGCCGACTGGTGGCCCATCAACGGTCTGCCGAAAATTCCGCCCCACGGTTCCATCTCACGCTTTCTGATTGACGAGTACGTGGACCAATTCGCGCTGAACCGTTAGCGTTGCCGGAACCCTTATGCACTATCAATGGATTACTGTTGTATTCGCCCTGGCCAGTTTGACCGCGTTGATCGTGGCGCTGGTGCTGCTCACCCGTCGCAACTGGTTTCTTGGTTGGTTGAAAGGTACCGGTGGGATACTGGCGCTGGTGTTGGCGGTGATTTTGGCGCTGACAGCGGTGAACGCGAACGGCTACCGTCCGCTGAATGATGAATACACCGTCGCCACCATCAGCTTTGCTCGCACCGGCGATCAGCAGTTTCAGGCCAGTTTGGTATTGCAGTCCAATGGCACTGAAATGCCGTTCGATATGAATGGTGATCTGTGGCAGATCGATGCCCGCGTGATCAAATGGAAAGGCCTGCTGGCGGCGCTGGGTGGCCAGCCCAGTTACAAGCTGGATCGTCTGCAGGGCCGTTATTACTCCCTTGAAGACGAGCAAACCAAACCGCGCAGCATTTTCGCCCTCAGCAACCCGGATGTCGGTTTCGATCTGTGGTCGGTGGTGCGGGGATTGTCCCGCCACCTGGCCTGGTTCGACGCCGAGTACGGTAGCGCCACTTTCCTGCCCATGGCCGACGGCGCCCAATACAGCGTGCGTCTGACGCCTTCCGGCATGGTCGCCCGCCCTGAAAACGCCCAGGCGGAACAGGCCGTGAAGGACTGGCAATAGCAGTGGGATTCAACCCCCCTTTGCGGTATCTTTAGGCGCGGTATCGTTAGGCCTTTCCGCGGGCGTTCCCCCGTCTTGCCCCCATCCCTAAGAGGTTTTTGAGTGGTCGAGTTTTTCACTGAGTATGGCCTGTTTCTCGCCAAGGCCGTCACTATCGTTGTCGCCATCCTGTTGATTATTACCGCCGTGGCCGCCGCCGCGCAGAGCCGGACTCATCACGGTCACAAGGGCGACATTCGCGTTACACCGCTGAACGATTTCTTCGACGATCTGAAGCTGGCCTTGCAGCACAATATTTTCACCAAGGATGAAATGAAAGCGGAAGAAAAGCGCCGCAAGAAAGAAGACAAGGAAAAGGAAAAAGACCGCAAGAAGCACGCGGACGAGCCGGATCGCAAACGTGTTTTCGTGTTGGATTTTGATGGTGACGTCAAAGCCAGTGGTGTTGAATGCCTGGCCCATGAAATCACGGCGGTGCTGACGTTGGCGCGCAAGGAAGATGAAGTGGTGCTGCGGCTGGAAAGCCCCGGTGGCCAGGTACATGCGTACGGCTTGGCGTCTTCGCAGCTGGAGCGTTTCAAACAGAAAGGTATTCCCCTGACGGTGTGCGTGGACATGGTGGCCGCCAGCGGCGGTTACATGATGGCCTGCGTGGCGGACAAAATCATTGCCGCACCGTTTGCGGTGCTGGGTTCCATCGGCGTAGTGGCCGAGCTGCCCAACTTCAACCGCGCGCTGAAGAAGTTCGATGTGGATTACGAGATTTATACCGCCGGCCAATTCAAGCGCACAGTGACCATGCTGGGCGAGAACACGGAAGCCGGCAAACAGAAATTCCTGGAGGAAATCGAAGATACTCACGGCCTGTTCAAAGCCATGGTGAGCCGCAACCGTCCCAAGCTGGACATGAGCCGCATCGCCACCGGTGAGCATTGGTACGGCAGCCAGTGCGTTGAAAACGGGCTGATCGATGTGGTGCAAACCAGTGAAGATTACCTGTTCGATGCCAGCGCCAACGCCGATATTTTTGAAGTGGCTTACGAGGTCAAACGGCCGCTGGCGGATCGCCTGGGCCTGGCGGCGGAGGGCATGCTGAGCCGCAGTCTGCTACGGGTTGTGGAAGCATTGTCCGGTCGGGGCAAGCAACTGCTCTGACAGGCGCACAGGTCTCTTGAGATAGACTGGTCTTCCGATGAGGACCCGCTTTTCGATATAAAAGTTTGCGACATTTGAGGGAACGACATGAACGGCACCTTCAGGGCACTGCAGGTCAGCGAAACCGCCAATGGATTTGGGCGCGCCATCATCGAGCGCAATGTCGATGATTTACCACCCGGGGATGTGTTGATCCGGGTGAGCCATTCTTCGGTGAACTACAAAGACGCGTTGTCGGCTTCAGGCAACAAGGGCGTCACCCGGCAATATCCTCACACGCCGGGCATCGATGCTGCAGGCGTGGTGGAAGCATCCACTGAGCCATCGATTCGCGTCGGTGACCAAGTGATCGTGATGGGTTATGACCTGGGCATGAATACCAGCGGCGGCTTTAGCCAGTACGTGCGCGTGCCCGCCAGTTGGGTGATTCGCAAGCCGGCAGGACTGACAGCTGAAAACGCGATGGTATTTGGTACCGCCGGTTTCACCGCTGCCATGTGCGTGGATACCTTGCTTCAAGTGGGTATTTCCCCCGACCAGGGCCCAGTA
>DATLII010000142.1:0-5427 GCA_035539495.1 Dongiaceae bacterium | reverse complement strand
GGATAGGAGGATTCCGTGCCATTCATATCGAGCCGGCAGAGAGCTTGCGGGACATCTGAACAAGCGTTGCATCGGAGAAACGCCAGCACCCTGCTGGCGACCGCACTTACCGTGACGTTGTCCACCCTGACGTTCACCACCACCGTTCAGGCCGCCTGGGAAGAAAAATACTTCAACCCGAAACCGGCAGACGGCGACGTGATCCTGCCCATGCCCTGCGACGGCGCCATGACATTCCGCAAAGTCAGCGTGCCCCTGGCCAATCCTCTGGACGACTACGCCATCACCGTGGGACAGGACAGCGGCGATTGGGGCTACCTGGAACAAGCCCGCCCCGCCCATATCGCCGGCAGCTTCACCGTCGCCAAACCGGAAGCCGGCCGTTACTACCTGATGGCAAAATACGAGCTGAACGAGCTGCAATACCAGGCAGTGACCGCGGACAAGTGCCCCACCCCCGCCGCCAAATCCCGTCTACCGCAGGTGAGCGTGAGCTGGTTCGACGCCACCACCTTTGCCGACAAATACAGCCAGTGGCTGCAGAAAAACGCCGCCGCCAAATTGCCGAAAGAAGACGGCGCGGCCGGTTTCGTGCGCCTGCCCACCGAAGTGGAATGGGAATTCGCTGCCCGTGGTGGTATCGCGGTATCGCCCTCCGAATTCCGCGACGTGCGCTTTCCCATGCCTGATGGCATCAACGGCTATGCCTGGTTCGCTGGCGCCCAATCCGCCAACGGCAAGCTGCAAGTGACCGGCCTGCTCAAACCCAATCCCGCCGGCCTGCACGACGTACTCGGCAACGTGGATGAAGTGGTGTTCGAACCCTTCCGTCTGAACAAGCTGGACCGCCCGCACGGCCAGGCCGGCGGCTACGTGACGCGGGGTGGCAACTACCTGACGCCTCAAGCGGAGATCCGCAGTGCGCAGCGCCAGGAAGAGCCCTATTACAGCGAAGGCGGGCCCAACAAACAGAAAACCACCGGCATCCGGTTGGCACTGGTAGCGCCGGCACTGACCTCACGCGAACGGGTGAAAGAGATCGAAGGCGAATGGAACAAACTGGGTGCCCGCAAGGACGGAGGCCAGGCCGCCGATGGTAAGGACCCAGTGAAACAGTTAGGCACTATCGCCTCCGGTGTGCAGGACGACGCCGTGAAGAAGCAGCTGGAAAAACTCAACAACGACCTGCGCGCCAACATCCAGGCCCGGGACGAACAGCGCGATCAGGCGATCCGTTCCAGCCTGCAGCTGGGCGCCTTCCTCTGCACCAAACTGAAGGACGACGGCGAATTCCATGAACGCCTGGCGGGCCTTTATAAAACCAACTGCGAGGAAAGCAGCGCGCCGTCCAACACCTGCCCCAACCGCAAGCAGCAGATGGACGATCAGAAGAAGGCCCTGGATTTCATCCTCAATTACTATGCCGATACGTTGGTAGATACCAGCACCACCTATGATGAAAAGCTGGTGAAACCCCAGATCGACGTCACCGGGCAGCAGTTGGGGGCCCGCGGCAAAAACAATCTGCGGTCCTATCTGGACACGCACTGGAAAAACCTGCAAGGCTATCTGCAATCCGGCAAGATCGCGCGCCAGCAATGGCTGGATGCTTGCAAAAGCACGAAATAAAAGCTTCTGAATGAAAGCCACAGAATGACCCGAATGATCTGTAAAACCCGAGGCAAATCGATGAAAACGTTTTCCGCATCCCGGTCGTGCCGGGCCCTGGCCCTTGCGATCGGCATCAGCCTGACGCTGGGGGGCTGCGCCAATTCCCCCTATTCCCTTCCTGGCATGGGCGGTGGCGGCAACACCGCACCGGCGCAACAGCAACAAGCCGCCGGCAGCGCTGATCCCCGCCTGACCCAGAACGATGAAGCCGAGTTTTTCAGTAAATCCGGCTGGCAGGCCTGTGCTGGCGGTGCCATTGCCGGCGCCCTGTTGTGTCAGTTGGGCAACCCCAGCGATAAGAAAGACTGCATGCTGAAGGCCGCCCTGGTGGGTTGCGGTGTCGGCATGGGTGCCAACTACTATCTGGACCAGCGCAGGGCTGAATATTCCAACGAGGAGCAGCGGCTGGATCAAATGATCAAAGACGTGCAGGAAGATAACCGCAAGCTGACCAGTCTGACCCAGACCGCGCGCACCGTCATGGCCGAAGACCGCGCCCAGATCGCGCAATTGAAGAAAGACATCGCCGCCAACAAAGTGCAAAAGACCCAGGCCCAGCAGCAATTGGCTGAGATCGATGCCAACACTAAATACCTGCAAAAAACCCTGGCCGATCTCAAATCCCGCGAACAGCAATGGCGTCAGGTAGCGGCCAGTGAACAATCCAACGGTGCCCGTGTCGACACGCTGAATGCCGAGATCAATCAGATGCAACGACAAATCGCGTCGCTGGAAACCGAAATCGACAGCCTGTTCCAGCAACGTTCCGCCATCAAGGTCGGTTAAGGAATTTAAATGCACACCAGACATGCATCCCTACTGCTGATCGCCGGCCTGACCTTGGCCGGCTGTAGCGTCAACCCGGCCGACTGCGATCCCACCAACCGCGACGCCAGCATCATCAATAAAACCCGCTGCACCACGTCCGGCGCTTATCAGGTAAGAGTCGATGCGAAGCAGAAAATCCTGCTGGACGAGCAGAAAACCAACCAGATGTTCCGCGATGTTTATGCGGCGGTGGAAAAAGAAAAAGGCGAAGTGAAAAAAGAACTGGCGGGGAAAAAGAGCGAATACAGCGCACTGCAAAAAGCCTTGGGCGCTCTGCTGACCGAGATCAAATCCAAAGCCAAAGGCAACGCGGAAATCGAAAAGGAAGTGGCGGACCTGGAGAAACAGCTGGCCGCCGTCACCACACAAAACGATCCGGTGGTCATGCAGAAACAGCAGCAATTGGATGAGCTAAAGAATAAGGCCGTGCAGCTGGAACAAAGCCTCGGTTTGCGGGAGTAAATTCAGCGCAGGTTACTGAGTGCGGGTCTAGGTATCCGCGCTCAGCTATCAAATAAACTCAAGTATCTTTCAGTTTAAGGCATCTTTCAGTTTCAGGTATCTGCCCAGCGCCGCACCAGATTGTGATAAATGCCCGACAGCCGCACCACCTCGGGATGATCCACCCCCTGCTCCGCACTCAGCGCCTGAATGCTCTGATCCAGATCATAGAGCAATTCCCGGGCGCCATCGTCCCGCACCATGCTCTGCAGCCAGAAGAACGAACAAACTCGCGCGCCCCGCGTCACCGGCATCACCTGATGCAAACTGGACGAGGGGTACAGCACCAAGTGTCCCGCCGGCAACTTCACGGGCTGGGCACCAAATTTACCTTCGATTACCAGCTCGCCGCCGTCATATTCATCTGGCTCGCTCAAGAATAATGTCAGCGACAGATCCGTGCGAATCCGCACCACCGTGCCTTTCACAAAACGGATAGCGTTATCGACGTGCACACCGAAATGCTCTCCGCCCTGATAGCGATTGAACAGCGGCGGGAAAATTTTCAATGGCAATGCGGCGGAAATGAAAGGTCCGTGAGTGGCCAGCGCGTCCAGGATTTCATTACCCAATTGCTGCGCCAACGGCGATTGCTCAGCCAGCTGCTGATTCCGTTTTACCGAGCCCGACTGCACGCCGGCGGTCGCCTTGCCATCCACCCATTGCGCCGCATCCATCCGCTCGCGGAAGCTTTTCACGGTGGCCTTGTCCAGCACGTCGGGCAGACAGATCAGCATGGCATGCTCCTAAACAATGAGTCCGAAATTTTACAGTGCCCTGAAAATAGCACAGGCATTCCGGTGCTGCACCGGAATGCCTGTGAAGGCTTGCTGTAACGCTGCTTAGAACTTGTAAGTAGCGGTCACGAAGCCGGAACGGCCGGGGGCTACATACACGAACGGCGTGGCACTGCGATACAGAGCATCGTAGTAACGTTCGTCTGTGGCGTTCAGCACGTTCAGACGCAATTCCAACTGTTCGGTGAAATGGTATTCCGCCAGCAGATCGTAGCGCCAGTAGGCCGGAATTTCACTCAGCAGACCGGTAGTGGCATTCGGTACCGCTGCCCAGGTACCGCCATTGACGTCATCCCGGTAGGTTGCGGTCATACCGACGGCGAATTTGTCGGTCAGAGCGTAGCGGTTCAACAGGGTCAAGGTTTTCTCTGCCACGTTGGCCAGCTCCAGACCTTTCAGGCTTGCATCGGTCGCATCGGTAATTTCGGTGTCCAGATGCGCCAGACCACCCGCCACACTCCACTCATCGGTGATGTTACCGGACAGGCCCAGTTCAGCACCCAATACTTCGGCTTCACCGCTGTTATCGTAGACGGGAAGAGTTCTAGTCGGGTTGCCGGGTAGCGGAGCCGCAATCCGGTATGCCAGTGTCCGTGCATCGTCCTTTTCGGTCTGGAATATGGCAAAGGTCAGCAGGGTGCGACGGTCAAACAGCTCCCACTTGGTGCCGATTTCGTAGTTGGTATTTTGCTCGATATCAAGCTCTTGAACACTGGTTCCCAATCCGCCGTAGTCAACGGCCGTGCCATCGACTTGCTCACCCACCGGGTTAGACGATGTGGAGTACGAGGTGTAAATGCTGCCATTGACCGCAGGCTTGAAGATCACACCTGCATGCCAGTTCAAGAAGTGGTCCTTGTTGGATGCCTCTTCGTCAGCCACAACGTAATCGTTAGCGGTCACCTTCTTATCGTTTTCGTAGTAGTCGTAACGCACACCACCGAACACCTGCCACCAGCGATTAATTTCCAACGTGTCCATCGCATAGAGCGCCTTGGTATTCAGCTCTGTGGTGGTTTCGGAAGTGCTGCGGCTGATAGTGCCGTCCCACGCGCGCGGATCAGGATTGTATAAGTCGATATTATTGTTGTTGGGCGCGGTGATCGCCGGCACCACGTAAGGTAGGTTCGCCATCTTCTCGTTGGTCAACTCAAAGCCCAACACCACCGTGTGCAGCATATCACCCTGCTCAACCTGGGTGATGAAATTGGTGGCATGACCGACGTAGATATTATCCTGGTCCCGGTTTTTCGGGCTGGAGCTAACAACTTCCGTATCAAAATTGGGATTGCTCGGCGCACCCGCGATGTAGCTGTTATTGGTTTCGCCATAACGGGTCTGCGAGCTCAAACGCCAGTCAGCGTTGATCTGCCAATCGATTTTAACAGTGCCGGTGTCCGCTGTGGTCTCCCAGAAATCCCGCGTGGTCTGGCCGTAAAAATTATCCAAATCTACTTTAGCCGGTTTATTGCGGCCAACACGCGCGTCATAAGGAATCCCCCAATCCGGCATCGCATCGGTATCCAGGTGGTAGTAGTCCACCAGAATATTCACATCAGGGGTAACGTCGTAACGCATCGACAGCGCGGCGCCCTTGCGTTCATCGAACACTTCGTCGCGGCCCGCTACA
>DATLII010000141.1:0-4517 GCA_035539495.1 Dongiaceae bacterium | reverse complement strand
CGCCAGTGTGTCGGAGCCCCAAAAACCCCATCCGGTCCACAGGATGACGCCCATGCCCAGCGCACCGGCCACGGCAAAAACAAATCGACTCATGATGAATGGGTTTCCTTTTGATTCAGGGTATCGATGGCAGGGGATTCTGCGTGCAATTCTTCCGATGCTTCCACTTCTGCAAATGCTTCCACTTTTTCCGATGCTTCCAGTGCTTCCAGAAGTCCCAATGCCGGTTGCAGGCGTACTTCGAGTTCTGCCAATAGCAGCCCCTGACATTCACGCCGGAATTGTTCAAGTCCATTAGGCGGGAAAACCGATGATTCACCGCCAAACAGGTGTTCAAAGCGCTTTTCCAGAAACGCGGGAATCACGGCAAAAAAGGCGCGGGTGTGATCCCATAGGGTATCTTCCAATGCGATATCGAGCGCGGCCAGCTGGCTCAGCTGTTCGGACAGGCCCGACATGGCATCCCGCACAGTGGTGCGCAGGTTGCGGATGCTGGCATCCAGATCCCGCTGCAACGCCACATAAAACCGCCGGTAGGGTTCGAAACCGGCAGGCGGAGTATCGGTCCTGGCTTCGTTCCTGGCGAGGGCAGGCCAGCGGACGCGGGGGCTGTCCAGGCCCGGCGTGCAGCTGTTAACGACGGTACTGACCAGCCGTTCCTGCATGCTGAGGAATTCTGCTCTTACCGTGGCAGCGGGCGTGGTATCCGGCGCCGCCACCCAGGTCCGCCGTTGTTTGAGCGCATCCGCCAGCACGATGGAATCGCCAAAATCCAGCAATTGGCCCAAACGATCGGCAAAATCCCGGTGTGTCGCCTCGATATCGGCAACGGCAAGATCCGACAGAAAACGAATAAGCCGGGAATGCTGGCGGGGGGCAGGCGATGAAGCGTGCGTCATAACCGTTTTAGGTAAACACCTGCGGACCTATCAGATTGGGCCACAAGATACAAGGAAGAAAAGGGAGCCGGGCATTATGGCGATTCTGGAGCAACAGTCAAATCACCCGGTCAACTGCCCCATTGACTCAACAGCTCAGCGTTTGTTGGGTATTTCTCCAGTAACTCGACCAGTCTCCTGGCACCCTCAATAGGCTTAAGACTGACAAGCGCCCTGCGTAGCTGTCTTACTTTTTCAATGTCTTTCGGATTCAGAAGCAGCTCCTCGCGGCGCGTACTGCTCTTTGCAATATCCAGTGCGGGGAAAATTCGCTGATTCGCCACCTCGCGCGACAAGACGATTTCCATATTGCCCGTGCCCTTGAACTCTTCAAATATCACCTGATCCATCCGGCTGCCGGTATCGACAAGCACTGTCGCCAGAATGGTAAGCGACCCACCACCTTCAATCTTTCTGGCAGCGCCAAACAGTTTTCGCGGTATTTCCAGTGCTCTGGCGTCAACCCCGCCCGACATGGTACGGCCGCTGCTCTTTTGCTCTGCGTTATGTACGCGCGAAAGCCGTGTGAGTGAATCAATCACAATCATGACGTTCTGACCTTCACCAGCCTCCTGGCGGGCGGTATCCAGCAGTTCATTGGCCACACGAACATGCTGTTCATAACTTTCGTCCGAGGAAGACGCATGTACCTGCGCCGGCACGCTGCGCTTAAAATCCGTGACCTCTTCCGGACGCTCATCAATCAGCAATGCATACAGCTTTATTTCTGGATATGCGCTCCCCACCGCCTGGCAAATATGCCTCAGCATCGTCGTTTTGCCGGAACCCGGCGGAGCTACAATCAAGCCTCGCTGCCCCATTCCAATGGGCGTGATCAAATCCATAGCACGCACAGTAAGCTGCTGAGAACCTGACTCAAGATGAATGCACTCAAACGGATTAATGGCCACGCCCTTTAAAAAGCCTTTCTGCGGGTCATTTTGAGATGCATCCTCGTCCATCTTATCAACGGGCTTGGAATCTTTATTTCGTTTAGCGTTTAACGTTAAAGTTTTTTTCACCATGATTTTTGCCTGTGTCGCCCGCTAAGGGCGAAAATCTGACTTTCTGACTTTCTGACTTTCTGACTTTCTGACTTTGTGACTTTGTGACTTAAAGTTGCGAGCCTTCCTTGGTCGCGATGAATAGCGGGAGCTCCGGCGGCATACGCATCTCCCTGCGTTTAGTCGATGGAACTGCAGCCGTTAGACTAGTGGCAGCAAGTTGAGATTGCAAATCAGACGATAGAAGGCAACAGCGGACTTAGGGATGCACCCAGCACCTAAAGCGTTGGCAGTTTTTCCTATCCGACATTCCCTATACACTAGGCCACCCGAGTACTGCCTTGCAGGCTCCGGCACCGTTGGCGACACCCCAATGTATGAGTGAAAGGATTTGAGCATGAAATTGGAAACAGTGCCGTTTATCAAGCGTGGCTGCACCGGGTTGCTTGTCCAGGTTCGCATCCTGCTGTGGATGCTATTACTGTTTCTACCGCAATCGGCGCTGCACGCAGAAACCGGCTGGGTGCGCGACGGGGCTGACGTGCTCAGCCCTGAAGTCGAAGCCCGGCTCGACGTGCTGCTGGAAAACGTCAAGCAGCAGACCACTGCCGAAGTCATGGTAATAACCGTTCCGTCACTGAACGGCGACTATCTGGATTATTTCGCCACCCAGCTGTTCAACCAGATCGGTATCGGCCGCAGCGAAACCAACAACGGCGTACTGTTTCTGATTGCGCCCAACGAGCGCCGCACCCGCATTGAAGTGGGTTACGGGTTGGAGCCCCTGCTCACCGATGATCTGGCCGGCCAGATCCTTGACGCCCACGTAATTCCCCAGTTTCGCAGCAACGATATACAGGCCGGTATCGTGGCGGGCACCGAGGAAATTGCGCGCCTGCTGCAACGCTATCCCGACGCGGCCCGGGGCATCCCCGGTTCAACGCCCCTGTATGTCAGAACCACCCGGAGCGATCTGAATATTGCGCTGTTCGCAGTATTTGCGTTGGCCATCACCCTCTTCGTGCTGTATTTCATCATGAAGCGGAAAAAGCACTTTCCCGCCCTAGTGCTATACCTGATGTTGGCACTGGCAACGGGATCGGTGGTGCTCACGGTTCTGGCTTTTGTCGCCATGGGCCGGCTCGACGCGCTGCCCCAGACCATCATCGCTGGCGGATTATTGCTAATCAGCCTGTTCATGCAACAGCGTCTGTATCGCCGTTATGGCCCCCACCCTTGCGAATTTTGCAGCGGACCCTCGCGATTATTATCGGAAGCGGAAGACGACCACCATCTGAACCAAGTACAACGGCTGGAAGAAAAACTCGGCTCGGTGGATTACGACGTCTGGTACTGCCCTGCCTGCCTGAAAGGCGATACCGAACGCTACATTGCCCGCTTTTCCGGCTTTGCCGATTGCCCCAACTGTTCTGCGCGCACGCTGAAGGAAACCACCACCATATTGGTGCCTGCCACCCGCAGCCATGGCGGAGAGAACCGCGTCGATGGTGTGTGCCAATCCTGCAGCCACAAAACCTCGCGCATTGAACACACGGCGCGGATCTCGGATTCCTCCAGTTCTGGCGGTTCCGGTGGCGGATCATCTGGCGGTGGTGGACGCAGCGGAGGCGGTGGCGCCTCCCGGAGCTGGTGACATGATTGCAACCGGCATTGCCGTAATCGCCTGGCTCGGTTTTTATCTCTGGTATCTGCTGACCTTCAATCATCTGGTGGCGATCCGCAACACCGTGGTACAGGCCTGGGCTCACGTGGATGTGGAATTGCAGCGACGTTACGACTTGATCGGCAATCTGGTGGATGTGGTGAAAGCCTATGCCCGCCACGAAGGAGAAACCCTGCTGCAGACCACCCGCGCCCGCAGCGCCAACACCGGCAATGGCACCGGCAGCAACACCACCATCAACGTGCACGATGCCAATCAGTCCACGCCGCGCGATGCTGCGCTGATCGGCAGCATCATGGCGGTGGTAGAACGCTACCCCGATCTCAAGGCCAACGAACAATTCCAAACTCTGCAAAAAGCCCTGATCGACACCGAAGACCGTATCGCAATTCGCCGCAATGCCTACAACGAATGCGTCAGTCGTTACGAAATTTACCGCACCACTGTTCCGTCCGTGTTGATCGCCTGGGCCGGCCAGTTCAACCCGGTAGAATTTTTCGAAGCGCAGGATGAAACTGCGCAGGCCGTTCGGGTAATGCTGTCATGAGACATATCATCCTGCTCACTGTTGCAACCCTGCTGCTGGCGGCAACAACCTGGTCCGCATACCAGTTCGATCTGTCTCGCCAGCAATCCCAGCATGATTTCTTCGCACAGCAGATCAGCCAGGATGCACTGAAACTGGAGCAACAGTATCTCAACAACGCGCGCACGCTGATTGCCCTGCTCGATCAGCACGATCCCTTGCTGGCCCGGCTCGAATCAGCGCAATCCATGCTGACGGCCGTGCCATCCATCCGCGAACGTGAACCTGTGTTTCAGGAATTGGTGAGCCGCGTCCAAACCCGCTTGCTGTCGGTGCCCGAGAATCAAAACCAGAGCGACACCCGG
>DATLII010000140.1:0-2579 GCA_035539495.1 Dongiaceae bacterium | reverse complement strand
TTGGTGTAGCGCAGCTGGGCCTGGCGAACGAAGATCGTGCCGTCGGTGGGGCCGACGAAGTCGACCGCATCCGGCAGCGCGGCCGCGTCCATGAAGTTGGACCAGGTCTGGCCGGCGCCATCGACCTCAAGCCCGGCTCGGCCACGCTGCCGTTCTTCGGCGTGGTACCGGCGCTGGTGGATAGCGAAGGCAACGAGTTGCACGGCGCCGCCGAGGGCAACCTGATCATCAAGCAAAGCTGGCCCAGCCAGATTCGCACGGTGTACGGCGATCATCAGCGTTGCATTGATACTTACTTCTCTACTTATCCCGGCAGCTATTTCACCGGCGATGGCGCCCGCCGCGATGCCGATGGCTACTACTGGATCACCGGCCGGGTGGACGATGTGCTGAACGTGTCCGGCCATCGCATGGGTACGGCGGAAATCGAAAGCGCGCTGGTGCTGCATGATGCGGTGGCGGAAGCGGCAGTGGTCGGATACCCCCACGACATTAAGGGCCAGGGCGTGTATGCCTATGTGACCCTGATGAAAGGGATCGATCCCACCGAGGCGCTGCGCAAGGAACTGGTAGCGCTGGTCACCAAAGAGATCGGCGCCATCGCCAAACCGGATTTGATCCAGTGGGCGCCCGGCCTGCCCAAAACCCGTTCCGGCAAAATCATGCGCCGCATTCTGCGCAAGATCGCCGCTAACGAGTTGGAGAATCTGGGGGATACCACGACCCTGGCGGATCCTACGGTAGTGACGGACCTGGTGGACAATCGCGCCAATCGTTGACGCATCGGTCACCTTTCCCGACGGGGCGGAACAGCTTGGGCTATAGTGAAAACAGTGCATCACTATCGGATCCCGTATTTTGCCTGTTCCGCACACCCGCCGGGAGCATCGCACCGGCCCGCTTCCCTTCACTCTGACCTTGCTGTTGGCGGCCTGCCTGCTATGGAGCGCCGCCCTGCCCGCACGGGCATTGGAACTGGTGTTGCAGGACGACACATCGTTCCGCTCCCAAAACGCCGCCACCGGCATCGAGTACCTGCGGGACGGCGATGACCACCTGACCTGGGAAGCGGTGCAGCAGCAGCCGGCATCGGCCTGGTCTGTTTCCAATACAGAGATACCCTCGTTCGGTTTTGACACCGCGGCTCACTGGTTGCGACTGCAGGTGCGCAATGCCAGCAGCGCCCGCCAATCCCTGGTGCTGGATATCGCCTATCCCATCCTGGACGATATCCAGGTGCATCTGCTGTTCTCCGATGGCAGTAACGACATCCTACAACTGGGTGACAAGTTTCCCTTCGCCAGCCGCCCAATCGACCACCACAACTTTGCCGTGCCCCTGAAACTGGACGCGGGAATGTCAGCCTGGATTTATCTGCGAGTGCAGACGGGCACCTCGGTGCAAATTCCGCTGACGCTGTGGGACAGGGAACATTTCTTCGAACAGCAACAGCGCTATTTGATGGGCCAGGGTTTGTACTTCGGTATTCTGCTGGTGATGGCGGTGTACAACCTGTTCATCTTTATTTCGGTGCGGAATAGCGCTTATGTTTATTACGCCATTTCAGTGGCGGGCATGGCCTGCTTCATGGCGTCGCTGCATGGCTTTGGGTTCCAGTATGTGTGGCCGGAATTTCCATCGGTGAATAACTGGATCACCACCGTGTCGTTGAGTCTGTTTGTGGGCACGGCGGCGGGATTTACCAATTCGCTGCTGCAAATGAAGAAGAACAGCCCGCGGTTTTATTATGTGCTGCTGGCCACGGGCCTGATCTATGCCGTGCTGATTTTGCTGACGCCGTGGCTGTCGTATGCCCTGCGCATCAAAGTCGGTACTGCGTTGGGCGTGGCGAGTTCGCTGACCGCGCTGGCCGCCGGCAGCTATGTGCTGCACAAAGGCGTGCGCACGGCGCGCTATTACGTAATGGCGTACAGCTTCCTGGTGTTCGGCTTTGTTACGCTGTCGCTGAATAAATTTGGTTTGTTGCCGCGCAATACGCTAACCGAATTCAGTGCGCAGATTTGTTCCGTGATCGAAATCGTGTTGTTGTCATTCGCGCTGGCGGATCGCATCAACGAGGAACGGCGCGAAAAATACAAAGCCAAGCAACTGGCGCTGGAACACGAAAAGCGTGCTCGCGAGGAGCAGGAACGCTATCTGCGTCTGCACCACAGCAAAGAACTGGAAGAACTGCAGGCGCAGCAGAAAATCATTGCCGCGCAGGCGGAAAGCCGCGCGAAAAGTGAATTCCTGGCCACCATGAGCCACGAGATCCGCACACCCATGAACGGTGTGTTGGGTATGGCGGAACTGCTGCAGGACACCGAGCTGCAATCGCAGCAACGGCAATATCTGGATGTCATTACCAGTTCCGGCAAAGCACTGCTGCAGATTCTGAATGACATTCTGGACTATTCGAAAATCAGCGCGGGCAAGCTGGCGCTGGAGCAGATCGAATTTGATCTGGCGCACCTGTGTCGTGATTGCGCCGCCATGTTCGCGGCGACTGCAGAGCGCAAACAGATCGCGCTGCGCAGCGCACTGGAACCCGGCACGCCCAACCGCATTCAGGGCGATCC
>DATLII010000139.1:0-5998 GCA_035539495.1 Dongiaceae bacterium | reverse complement strand
GTTTTTGGGTTGTGCGGCATTGGGTGGGGTGCTGCTGGTGTCGGGTGTTCAAGCTGGCGCAGGCGAGGGCATCGCCTGGCAGCCTTCAGTGTTGGGGTGGATGGCGCTGATGGGGCTGCTCTGGTTGCTGGCCAGTTTTGGCTCGCAATGGGCGGTGACCCGGCTGCAGGCGGGGCAGGCCGGTGTGATCATGGTGATGGAATTGCTGGCCGCTGTGGTGTCGGCGGCCTGGTTGGGGGAATCGGTATTGACGCCGCTGAATCTGGCGGGGGTGGCGTGCGTGCTGGTGGCGTCGTTACTGGAAGCCTGGCGGCCGGGAGCGGTGGCACACTGACGCCGCCGCCCATTTCATTCAACCTCTGACACTTACCCGATGATGTTAAGCAGAACGCCACGCAGCGAGTTCGGCAACGCATCCTCAATCCGCACGTCCACGAACTGACCCACCAGCTCATCGTCGTGGTGCTTGAAGTTCACCACCCGGTTGTTCTCGGTACGGCCCTGCAGTTCGCCGGGATCTTTCTTCGAAATGCCGTCCACCAGAATGCGCTGCGTAGTACCCACCATGCGCCGGCTGATGCCTTGGGCGTTCTGAATGATGCGGTGCTGCAACAGTGCCAGGCGACGTTTCTTTTCTGCTTCAGGGGTGTCGTCTTCCAGGTCTGCCGCCGGGGTGCCGGGGCGGGGGCTGTAAACGAAGCTGAAGCTGGTGTCGAAACCGATCTCGTCGATCAAATGCATGGTGGCGAGGAAATCTTCCTCGGTTTCGCCGGGGAAGCCGATGATGAAGTCGGACGACAGGGAAATGTCAGGCCGTACCTTTTGCAGTTTGCGGATGCGGGCAACGTAATCGGCGATGACGTGATTGCGTTTCATCAGCGCCAGAATGCGATCGGAGCCGCTTTGCACAGGCAGGTGCAGGTGGCTGACCAGCTTGGGCTCGCGGGCGTAAACGTCGATCAGGGCGTCGCTGAATTCCAGCGGATGGCTGGTGGTGTAACGGATGCGGTCCAGGCCGGGAATGCGGGCGGTGTGCTCGATCAGCTCGGCAAATTCCACGATGTCGCCGTTGGCGTTCTCGCCGCGGTAGCCATTCACGTTTTGGCCTAATAAGGTCACTTCGCGCACACCCAGGCTGGCCAGGTGTTGCAGCTCTTTCATGACATCTTCGAAACGCCGGCTGACTTCCACGCCCCGGGTATAAGGCACCACGCAGAAGGTGCAGTACTTGCTGCAGCCATCCATGATGGAAACGAAGGCCTTGGGGCCGTCCACGCGAGGTTCCGGCAGATTGTCGAATTTCTCGATCTCGGGGAAGGAAACGTCGACCACTGCTTCATGGGAGATGTCCACCACCTCGATCATGTTCGGTAAGCGGTGCAGGGTCTGGGGGCCGAAGACCATATCCACAAAGGGTGCGCGCTGGCGGATAGCATCGCCTTCCTGGCTGGCCACGCAGCCGCCCACGCCAATCAGCAGCCCCGGGTTGCGCTCTTTCAACTTCTTCCAGCGTCCTAATTGATGGAACACCTTCTCCTGCGCCTTTTCCCGCACCGAGCAGGTATTCAGCAGCAGCACGTCCGCTTCTTCGGCGTTATCGGTGAGTTCCAGCTGATGGGTGACGCCCAACAGGTCCGCCATACGATTCGAATCGTATTCGTTCATCTGGCAACCGTGAGTTTCGATAAAAAGCTTCTTGCGCATGGGGACAACTGGACAACAAAAAATAGGGGTGGACGACCGGAGGCGCATTATACAGGCGCCCCCCGTGTTTTCACAGTTTGTCGCCATGCGGTGATGGGTTACTATCCGGTGACTTGAAAAACCGCTGGGGAATCAGGAGGAAAGCGTGGTCGCACGGACATTGTGGGGATTGGCGTTGGTACTGCTGGGATGGCCGTTGCTGCTGGCGGCGAAGGACTTGCCGATCAATACCCGGTTGGGTGGGGATTTCACACTGCAGTCCACGGTGGTGGACAAAGACCAGTTGAGCGATTTCAAAGGCAAACTGGTGCTGCTGAATTTCGGCTATACCTCATGCCCGGACGTGTGCCCGATGGTGCTGTCGCGCATGACGCAGGTGATGAACACGCTGGAAGAGGATTCAAAAGAGACTCGCGCCCAAGTGCAGCCGTTGTTCATTACCTTCGACCCCGAGCGCGACACCCTGGAAAAACTGGGTGCCTACCTGAAGCATTTCGGCCCGGATTTCATCGGCATGACCGGTACACCCGAGCAGATTGCAGCCGTTGCCAAGCAGTTCGGTGTGATCTACTTGCCGCAGAAATCCGATTCTGCCGCGGGCACTCTGTTCGCCCACAGCGACTATATCTATCTGCTGGATGATCAAGGCCGCGTGCGGGCGCTGTTCAGCACCAAAGAGCCGATCGACGACATGGTGGATGCGGTGGAAAGCCTGTTGGATAAATAGGCCTGTTGGATAAATAAACCATTTAGAGGATGTGGCATGAAGAATCTGTTGGCGGCGATCGTATTGTGGAGCCTGGCGGGATGGGGTTGGGCCGACACCGCACTGGAAGCAAAGGAAGGTTGGGTGCGCTGGGTGCCGCCCGTTAGCCAAAACAGCGCCGCTTATTTCACGCTGCACAATCACGGCGACAAAACGGCGACATTGGTGTCCGCCAGCAGCGACGTTGCCGCCGCGGTGGAAATTCACAATGTGGTGAAGCAGGGCGAAGTCATGAGCATGCAGAAGCAGGACAAAGTGGAAGTGGGATCGCATAAGTCCGTGCAATTTCAGCCAGGTGCTTACCATGTGATGTTGATTGGCCTGAAAAAGCCGCTACTGGAACGGGAAGCCGTGATTCTGACGCTGCATTTTGCGGATGGCGCTAGCCTGACCGTGCCGCTCACCGTGAGCAAAGATCCAGGCCAAAGCGGAAACGACGCCGATCACCAGCATCACCATCATCATTGACGGAGCGCTCATGGCCAAGTCCGTTCCGGGTTTCGACCAATTCGATTTTTATGCCGAAGGCTACCACCACCCGGTATTGCGCAAGGGCGATGGCAGTCAGCCGGGTGTGCTGATCATCCAGGAAATGCCGGGCATTACGCGGGAAACGCTGGATCTGGCGGAACGCCTGCACGCAGACGGTTTCGCCGTTTATATTCCCGTGCTTTTTGGCGAGCCTGACAGCGCCTGGGAACCACTGAAAAATTTCGCCCGCATTTGCATCAGTAAGGAATTCCGCGTGCTGGCATTGCGTGAGCGGGCTCCGGTGGCGGATTATCTGCGTGAATTGTGTCGGCACATGCAAAAGGAATGCGGTGGCCGCCCCGTGGGCGCAATCGGTTTGTGTTTTACCGGCAGCTTCGTGCTGACGCTGATGATCGACGAATCGGTGGCGGCGCCGGTGATGTCGGAGCCGGCCCATGTGGAAGGCATTCTGGATCATATCCGCCCGGCGACACCGGGCGTGCCCGCCGTGGATTTTCGTGCCGCCAAGGCGCGCTCCGAACGGGACAATGTGCCCGTGCTGGGCCTGCGATTTACCAACGATCCCACTTGCCCGAAGGCGCGGTTTGATTACCTGTCGGATCAGTTGGGTGAGCGCTTCCGCCGCATTGAAATCGACTCGTCACTGTTCAACAAACACGGCATCAAGCCCTGGGCGCACGCCGTTTTGACGATCGATTATGATGACCGGCCGGGCCACCCGACCCGGCGGGCATATGAGGAAGTGGTCACATTTTTCCGCGAACGTCTGCTCGCCGCCTGATGGCGATTGCTGTTAAGGGCTAGGCTTGGATAACAGCCTAGCTTGCATGCAGGTTTGCATCAGGCTTGAACTTGCAAT
Organism: Dongiaceae bacterium; assembly: GCA_035539495.1. GTDB lineage: Bacteria > Pseudomonadota > Gammaproteobacteria > Pseudomonadales > Ketobacteraceae > Ch67. Next base: position 2,177 of record DATLII010000139.1, on the reverse strand, counting down.
AAAAGCGTTGCGCGCGACAGCGCAGTGAACGTTCCCGGGCAGGCATACCACTGCTGTCCGGGGGCATTGTTAGGGAACCTCTGAATAACTACTGTGCTTGCAAATACAAGCGGCCGGCGTTCCGGTTAAAAATGGGCTCAAAATCCTCATTTACTCTTTGTAAACTGCGGTTTTTCGCCCATTTTTGCCTTTTCTTTGCTGCGCTCGCTACGTTATTCAGAGGTTCCTTAGTATCTTTATTTACCAAACATTCGTTTATCAAAACGCGAGGAGAATTCGCATGAAGTCACGCTGGTTGCTGCCGTTGTTGGCGGTGGGTGTGTTGTCTGCCGCTGGCCCCCTGAGTGTGTCGGCCTGGGCTGAACCGGCGCAGGAAGCTGCGGCCATGGGAACAGAGAATGTGGAAACAGAGGCGGCAGAATCAGAAGCTGCGGATCTGACCGAAAAGGAAAAAGAGTACATGGTGTGGGCCACGCAATTCGTCGCGAGCCTGCATCGGCAAACCGGTGAAATCCAGTTGCCCGATGGCGTTGCCAAACTGACCGTGCCAGAGGATTTCTACTACCTGTCGCCGGAAGACGCTGAAAGAGTGCTGACGGAAGCCTGGGGTAACCCCGGTGGCCAGCCCACCTTGGGCATGCTGTTTCCCGCCAGCGTGACACCGCTGGATCAGGGCGCCTGGGGTGTCACCATCGAATACAGCGAAGATGGTTATGTGTCGGACGAGGACGCGCACGAACTGAATTACGCCGATCTGCTGAAAGACATGCAGGAGGACACGAGTGCGTCCAACGAAGATCGTGCTGCCGCCGGCTTCGAGGCGATCGAGCTGATCGGCTGGGCCGCGCAACCCTATTACGACAGCACCAGTCACAAGCTGCACTGGGCGCAGGAACTGAAGTTTGGTGAGGCAGAAGAAAACACGCTGAACTACAACATTCGTGTGTTGGGACGGAAAGGCTACCTGCTGATGAATTTCGTCGCCGACATGGGGCAACTGCGGGAGATCGAGCAGAACCTGGATAAAGTGCTGGCGATGGCGGAATTCAACGACGGTTATCGCTACGATCAGTTCGATCCCGAGTACGACAAAATGGCGGCCTACGGTATCGGTGGCCTGGTGGCGGGCAAGGTGCTGGCGAAAACCGGCTTCCTGGCGTTAGCGCTGGTGTTTTTGAAAAAATTCGGGGTGGTGATTTTGGGCGGTGCGGTTGCGCTGGGTGCGCGTCTGTTCAAGCGGAAGAAGGCGGGGTAAGTGACGCCGGGATCGATGAAAAACGATTCGCTAAACCTGCGATCCGCTAAACCAGACATCTGTTAGATAAGCTGTTCTGCAATCAAAAGGAAAGGGCGCCCCTCAAAGGCGCCCTTTTTGTTTCGCGTCGATTTAAACCGTTTCCGATCTGTCTTCAGGCCACTTTCTTCAGCTTGTTGTCCAGGCTGAACGTGCCGGCACCGTGCACCACCAGGAATAGGAAACCACCGGCAATGGCGACGTTTTTCATGAACAGGATCGATTGCATTTGATCCGCGAAATTATTGTGAAACAGCGCGGCGGACACTAGACAGAAGCCTGACAGCAGGAACGCCACGATACGAGTCTGGAATCCTGCCAGAATCAGCAGACCGCCCCCCAGTTCCAGCGCGATCACCACCGGCAGCAGCGAGCCGGGTACACCGGTGGATTCCATGTAGGCCTGGGTACCGGCGTAGCCGCTGATTTTGCTGTAGCCGGCCACGATAAAGATCAGCGAGATGAAAACGCGGCCGCCCAATTCAAACAGATCAAATAAAGGTTTCATTGTGTTCTCCTAAGTAATGGTGATGTTTATTCAGTGCGACGTTTGTTAGTGCGATTTTTCTTCAGTTAACGTTCCAGCCTGATAATCCCGGATCGCTGTTTCGATCTGATCGCGATTGTTCATCACGAACGGCCCGTATTGCACCACCGGTTCCCGCAATGGCTTGCCTGCCAGCAACAATAATTTGGCGGAGCCGTCAGCCACTACAGTCAGCTTTGTCCCCGGTTTGATTTGTGTCAACGCATAGGGCGCCAGCGTTTCACCGTTCACTGTGGCATTGCCGTTGTACACGAACAGATTGGCGTGCAAATGGCCTTCCAGCGGAAGCGTCAGCGGTGTATTGCCATTCAGTTCGATATCCCAAATATGCGGGTC
>DATLII010000138.1:0-5143 GCA_035539495.1 Dongiaceae bacterium | reverse complement strand
CTTGCGGAAAAGAGCAGAGCCGACAAGAATTTGGTCATTCTGCTGCCGATTAACATCAATACGGCCAGTGAAGAAACACTGGACAAGGCGCTTGATGGAATCGGTCTTGCGAAGGCCAAGGCCATCGTTGCCTACCGGGATGAGCATGGTCCTTTCGCCTCGGTGGAGGAGTTGACCAAGGTCAAGGGCATCGGTCCTGGAACACTGGATCGTAATGCCGGTCGAATGAGTGTGAAATAATGCCGTTGCTCGAGCGGCACGATTCACTTAGAAACCGGCCAGCGGAATTTCGCACATTCGCGTAGTTTTTTTATAATGCGCGCTTTCAATCGTTCAGATGGAGTCACCGGTGAACACACGCTTTCCGCAACTCGTCTCTCAAATCCATGCAGCCATGCTGACGCTGCTGGCTGTCTTGGCTTTTTCTGTGCCGGCCCAGGCGGCGGTCAATACCATCCCCCCCGACCAGTTGATCACGAATCTGTTCAATGAGGTCACCACCCGCGTCAAGCAGGATGAGGCCAAGGTGGCCGCTGACAAGACGTACCTGATCACCATCGGTAATGAAGTGCTGGTGCCTTACGTCAGCTTTGAGACCATGGCCAAGCAGATTCTGGGCAAGAACTGGCGCAAAATCAGCGCCGAACAGCAAAAACGTTATACCAATGCGTTTCGGGAGCGGGTCAGCGTTTCGATCGTTAATCAATACGACCCTGCCAAGAAATACGATCTGAAGGTCACCGGATCGCGCCTTAATGAAACCAGTGATCGGGCCTCGGTGAACAGCGAGGTGACAGAGCGTCAGTCTGCGAAGAAATACCTGATCAGCTACAAGCTGTATCTGGATAAGAAAACATCCCGTTGGCAGGTTTACGATGTGGTGGTGGAGGGCGTGAGCGTTCTGCAAAGCTTCAAGACCGCCAGCGCCGAGGATTTCAAACGCAACGGCATCGAATACATGATTGCCCAACTGCAGAATACCCCGGTTGGAAGCCCCACCCAGGCGGCGCCGACCAAGAAGAATTGAGCCGGCTCACCGACTCATACATACCCCCGAAACGGGCGACCCAGGTCGCCCGTTTGCGTTTCCTTTATATGCATATATGAACATGCTGGAATCGCCCTGTCTTTGCTGGTTAAAATATGTACAAATACCGCAAAAATTACTTGTACCTGCCACTGTAAAGTTGAATACTGCAGCTACACTTTCTTTACCTAAACTACTTAAATATCAATATTTAATCCTGTCTTTGTGAAGGTGTGGATGCACGGAAGCATTCCAGGCGGGATCAGGAAAAGCCTGTGGGCTTGGGGTGTTTGCTCATGTCATGGTATGTGCTGAAAACCAGACCGCGTCAGGAAGACCGCGCTGTCACGCACCTGCAGAATCAGGCATTCAATGTTTATTGCCCCTGGCTGATCCGCAAGGATGGCAGCCGCGAAGCCTTGTTCACCGGCTACATGTTCATTCAATTGGACCAATTCGCCGAAGCCTTCCACAAGGTACGCAGTACCCGCGGTGTGCAGACCATCATTCGCTACGGCGATTATTGGGCCACCGCCGACAACGAATTCATCGATCAGCTGAAATTCCGGGAAAACGGATATCGCAACGTGCCGCTATTCAGCCGCGACCAGCCCGTGCAGTTCAATGACGGCCCATTCAAGGGCATCGAAGCTATTTACCTGTGTGCGAATGGTGATCAGCGCGCGATGGTGATGCTCACCATCTTGAACCGGCGCCAGACCCTGGTAGTCGAAGAACATCTATTGCGGGCGGTCTGAGCCGCTCGCCAGACTAAACCCAGCTGAGCCCATGGAATGCTGAATTCCAGGCGGTAGGCTGTGCCCGCAGTAATCCTTCAACATGACCTTCAATAAAAATAAGCAGAATTTGGGATGGGAACAGAGCGAATCGCAAGGATCTTGGCAGTCTTTTTTTCCGTAAGTGTGGCCGCCGCTGATGTATCGGCGGCTCCCTGGATCGACCCCGGGGACGAGCAACTGCGGCATCACATCGAAGTGCTGGCGGATGCCGGCGTCCTGCAAACCCCTATCACCACCTGGCCCATTATGTGGGGCGCCGTATCGCGGGATCTGGATCGCGTCGATAACGAATCCCTGGATGATGCAGTGCTCTGGTCCCTCAGTTATGTGCGTTTTGCGCTTAATCGTGCTTCGGATCGTTTGAATCTGTCGGCGTATGCGGGCGGGCGTGCTGATCCTGCTGCCATCAATGATTTCAGTACCGATCAACGGGAACAGAATGAACTCCGTGGCGAAGCCGATTGGGTGGGCGAGCATTTGGCTGCGCGCTTGCGGCTGGCGTGGGTGCCGGATGCCAGCGACGGCAAGGACTATCGCTACGACGGCAGTTATGTGGCGGGCTTGTTAGGTAACTGGTCGCTCAGTGCCGGTGCCATCGATCGTTGGTGGGGACCGGGATGGCAGAGCAGCCTTAATCTTTCCACCAGTGCGCGGCCGGTCAACTCGGTGCAACTGCAGCGCAATTTTTCCGATCCGTTTGAAACCCGCTGGCTGAGCTGGATTGGCCCGTGGACGCTGACAATGTTCGCCGGACAATTGGAAAAAGATCGGGCGGTACCGGATGCGAAATTGTTAGGCGCGCGCTTGGCGGTTCGTCCGCTGCAGTCGCTCGAGCTGGGCTTTGCGCGGACGGCGCAGTGGGGAGGGGAAGGGCGGCCTCAGGATTTTGATAGTCTGATGGACCTGGTGCTGGGCAACGATAACGCGGGTGACGATGGTATCGATCGTGAAACCAATGAGCCGGGCAACCAGCTGGGCTCGGTAGATGTGCGCTGGAGTTTTCCGTTGCTGCGAACTCAATCAGCTTTCTATGTGCAATACACGGGAGAAGATGAGAGCAACGCGTTTCCTTCCCAGATTATGGATTTGGTTGGAATTGAGTCTGCGTTCGCCACCCGCAATGTATTTCACCGCTTTGCGCTGGAATATATAGATTCTATGGCAGGCGCTCATGATGATCATACTCCCAACGTTGCCTATGAGCATGGCATTTATTTGTCGGGGTATCGTTATCGGAACCGTCCATTAGGCGCGTCTTTCGATAACGACACGCGCGCTTTTACTTTGATGGGTGATCATTATTTCACCGATGGTGATCAACTTTCCTGGCGCATTATTCAGGTCGCATTGAACTACGATGGCACCAATCGGGAAGATGGTTGGGGCGGCAGCGTATTCGCTGCTGAAGCTGTCGATGCACTGCTGTTACAAGCTGCTTACGCAATTGTTATAAAAAACTTCAAAATCACCACGTCCGTCTATAATGTTGATGAAGAAATCGTTTGGAACGATGAATCGATCAATGGAACCGGGGCGGGGTTGGCAGTTGAATACAGATTCCAATAAAACCAATAAAAAAATAGCGCGAATTGTAGGGATAATATCGCTGCTGTGTTGGGGATGGTTCACGCAAGCGTGGGCCTTCACGCCTACGGCTGAGCAAATCGAACAATTCAAGCAATTGCCACGCGAAGAACAGGAGCGACTGGCACGGCAATATGGCATCGATCTGGATAAAGTGATGCCTGCAAATGCTACCGGCTCGTCATCAATGCCGGTAGATACACCCAACCAACGCAAGTCGATGCGCTCCACAAACGGCATGTCACCCGATGGCAACGCCCAGTACCCCTATCAACAATATCCCGCCCAGCAATATCCCAATCAGCAGTACCCTAGTCCGCAACAAGGTGGTGCTACTACTTATCCTTACGCACCTGCGCCGGGTTATGTGCATCCCGGTGCAGCAACGCCAGGCATGCCTGCGTCTGGTAACGCTCCTGGCAACAATATGCAGGGAACGGCATTTCCAAACAACGCGCCAGGTTCGCTGATGCCGGATGATACTCCGCGCTTTGGAACCGACAGCATTTCAGATGAAACGCTCAGACCTTTCGGCTACGACCTCTTCAGTAACAATGCCACTGCATTTCAGCCCAACACCGATATACCTATTCCTGCCGATTACGTCGTAGGGCCTGGTGACACTTTCGTTGTCCAGTTGTATGGCAAGGACAATGCCAGTCATTCCCTTAGTGTCAGCCGAGAAGGCATGATCCAGTTGCCAGATATTGGACCTATTGCATTAGCGGGATTGAAATTCAGCGAAGCGCAAGGTGTGATTGAGCGCACCATCGCCGAGCAAATGATTGGCGTGAAATGCTCCGTTACCATGGGTGCCCTGCGTACTGTTCGTGTGTTTGTTTTGGGTGAGGCTGCGCAACCCGGTTCCTATATCGTGAGTTCTTTGTCCACCATGACCAACGCCTTGTTTGCCAGCGGCGGCATCATGCCGATTGGCTCCTTGCGCAATATTCAACTGAAGCGTCAAGGTGAGGTGGTGACCACGTTGGATCTATACGATCTTCTGTTGAGCGGCGACACGCGGGACGATGCCCGTTTATTGCCTGGCGATGTAATTTTCATTCCGCCTGTTGGAACCACCGTGGCCGTAAGTGGGGAAGTAAGGCGACCCGGCATTTACGAAATCAAAGGGGAAAAAAATGCGGGCGATCTGATTCGGTTAGCAGGTGGATTTCTGCCTACGGCTTACCCTCCGGCGTCGCGAATAGAAAGAATCAGCGGCCAGGGTGAGCGCACCGTGGTGAATATTGATTTGGCAAGGGCGGAAGGCAAAGGTCTTCCAGTGAAAACAGGTGACATGATCCGGGTGTATTCCGTTCTGGATACCATGGAAAACATCGTCACCGTGTCTGGACATGTCAAACGGCCGGGCATCAATGCCTGGAAACCCGGGGCCCGGGTCAGCACTGTGCTGGGCAGTATTGGCGAGTTGCTGCCCAATCCTGATCTGAATGCAGCCATCATCGAACGTGAATTGCAGCCTACTCGACGCTTGAAAGTTATTAGCTTCAATTTGGGCGAAGCGCTGACCAAGCCGGGTAGTGCTGCGGACATCAGCCTGCAACCGCGTGACAAAATCACGGTTTTTGATCTGGAGCTTGATCGCACCTTGGTGATGGCGCCTGTCATCAACCGCTTGCGCATGCAGGCCAGTCGCGAAAATCGTCAAAAGGTAGTGAGCGTCAGCGGTAATGTGCGTTTTCCTGGCACCTACCCGCTTTCTGACCAGATG
>DATLII010000137.1:0-5045 GCA_035539495.1 Dongiaceae bacterium | reverse complement strand
GTCCTGATCGGTACCGCCCATACTGATCACCACTTGACGCAGCGGCGCATGCAGTCGACGCGCCAAACTGTAATCCCGCAGCGCCGCAAATTCCGGACGCAACAACGCGTAATGCGCGCCACACAATAAGCGGGCCTGTGCCGGCACCCGCTTGCGATAAATGTCGTCATCGCAACCATAAGTCTGATCCAGCAACAGATCGCATTGATGGTCGCGGTCCGCCAGATCATCGATCACCAATAATTTCCGACTGTAGGAAAGCAGCATGGTTTCCCACACCATATCCAGTGCATAGTGATCCACGACCAACCAATCCGGGCAGATCTCCTGCACGAAGGGAAGGCTTTCGCGGGCATCCTGTTCCTGACTGACACCCAGCAACGCGGAATAAAATTGGCGAGATCCATCGGCCGACGCGGGGCGCTGTGTCGGGCGCGACAACGATGACTCACTCATAGCCAGCACATGCACGTGATAACCACGGCCTCGCACATGCGCGATCAAATGACCGGGCAGCTCGCGACAAATAAAGAAGCAACGTGCTCCCTGGGTCGCCAGCGCGTCCGCCAGCGTCAGACAGCGTATGACATGTCCGGTACCCATACTGACGGAGGCATCGACGCGGAACACGACTTTCATTTGAGGAGCCATAGCGCGTCACCGCCCGCCTTCGGCTTGCAAGGCGCGAAACAGCCATTCAGCGCGAATCCAGTCTTCATCCGTATCAATATCCTGCACCCGATGGCGCGGCAACACGACCGGGCAAGATGAAGATGAAAAAATCACGCGCTGTTCCAGCCAGGCCTGCGCAGTGCCCCAGTAGAATTGCCCCGCATCGTGAAAGGCTTCCACCAAATCCTGTGAACGGCTGTGGTAGTGCTCGGGGTATAACATTTCCACTCGATTGTCGGACGTGATGCGAATGGCCCGCTGCACCGGAAATGCAAAGCTGGTAACCGAAAATGCATAATCGCAGCGATTGTTTTCCAGCACGTCCAGACCATTGCGAATATCTTCTGCACGCACAAATGGCGCGGTGGCGTAAATGCAACACACGTTATCGGGTTGCTGCCCCTGCTGCCGGAACCAGTCGATAGCATGCGCAATCACGGGGATGGTGCCCACCTTGTCGCCTGACAATTCCGCCGGCCGCAAAAAGGGAACGGACGCGCCGTGTTCACGGGCAACCGCCGCAATGCCGGCATGATCCGTCGACACCACCACCTGATCGAAACAACCGCTTTCCAATGCCGCTTCCACCGACCAGGCCAGCATCGGCTTGCCGTTGAATGCCTTGATGTTTTTCATTGGAATGCGCTGGCTGCCACCGCGCGCGGGAATGACCGCAATGTTCATTGGCCCCGTAACCTCCGATGTTGCGGATCAGTCCAATGCCTGTTCCAAGGCTCGAACCACCTGATCCTGCTGTGCTTCCGTCATGCTTTGGAACAGCGGCAAGCTGATTGCTTCAGCGTAATAACGTTCCGCGTTGGGATAATCACCGGCACGGAATCCCATGCGCTGATAATAAGGTTGGGTATGTACGGGAATATAGTGCAGGTTCACACCGATATTCTGCTGGCGCAACCGCTCGAATACATCGCGATGGTTGCGGCCATTTCCTTCCACTTGTAGGCGAATCACGTATAGGTGTAGCGCGGAATATGCATCGGGATGACACCAGGGTGTGGTGACCGGCATTTCCGCTAGCAACTCGTCATAGCGCTGAGCCAGTCGATGTCGCCTCGCTACATAGCGATCCAGTCGTTGCAATTGACTGGTCCCCAATGCGGCCTGCAACTCGGTCATGCGATAGTTGAAGCCCAGATCGATTTGCTGGTAATACCAGGGGCCATCCGGCTCCTGTGACATTTGCGCCACATCCCGCGTGATCCCATGACTGCGCAGCAGATTCATCCGTTGCGCAAGCTGCTCATCATTGGTCATCGCCACACCGCCTTCCGCAGTGGTGATGATTTTAACTGGGTGGAAACTGAAAACCGTGATTGCACTGTAACGGCAATCACCGATGAAATGCCCACGATATTTCCCACCGACGGCATGGGAGGCATCCTCGATCACCTTGACACCATAGCGCCGCGCCAGCGTTCCAATCGCATCCATGTCACAGGATTGACCGCACAGATGCACCGCCACCAATACCTTTGGCAGCTTGCCTTCCAGCGCCGCTGTTTCCAGCTTGGCTTCCAGTGCTTGCGGGCAGATGTTGTAACTGCGTGGATCGATATCGACGAAATCCACTTGCGCACCGCAATACAATCCGCAATTGGCCGACGCCACGAAAGTGATCGGCGTGGTCCACAACCAATCACCCGGGCCCAATCCCAACGCCAGACAGGCGATATGCAGAGCCGACGTAGCACTGTTCACCGCTACGCCATATCGTGCGCCCACATGGGCCGCCAACGCCTGCTCGAAACGAGGCACGGCAGGCCCTTGGGTAAGGAAGTCGGACTGCAGCACTTGCACCACCGCGTCGATATCGTCCTGGGTAATGTCCTGCTTACCATACGGAATCATGGTCAGATTTTCCCGATGTGGTCTTGGTTGCGCTCGATCCAGGCGGCCAATGTGCTGGAACTCATCCATTCATCATTGGTGTCGCTGGCATACACAAACCCTTCCGGTACCCGTCTGCCGTCTTTAATACGGTCCATATCCCGATCCCAACCGTTGATGGCGGGCAGTATCTTGAAGTGCTCGGGATACTCATAGGTATGCATGGCATCGTCCGCGCCAATCATCTGCTCATGCAGTTTTTCACCTGCCCGGATGCCGATAATTTTCTGCTTGGCATTTGGCGCAACCACCCGGGCCAGATCCGTTACCTTCATGGACGGGATTTTCTTGACGTAGATTTCGCCACCCACCATGTCCTCGAATGCATGCCACACCAGCTCGACGCCCTCTTCCAGCGAAATCATGAAACGCGTCATCCGCTCGTCGGTCACAGGCAACACGCCCTGTTCGCGAATCGACATGAAAAAGGGAATGACCGATCCGCGCGACCCCATGACATTGCCGTAACGCACCACGGCAAATCGCGTGTCATGGGCACCGGAATAGGAGTTGCCAGCAACAAACAGTTTGTCGGACGCCAGCTTGGTGGCGCCGTACAGATTGATGGGGCTGCAGGCTTTGTCGGTTGACAATGCCACTACCCGCCGAATGCGCTTGTCGATACAGGCATCAATCAGATTCATCGCGCCAACAATATTGGTTTTGACGCACTCGAATGGATTGTATTCCGCAGTGGGAACTATTTTGGTGGCGGCGGCATGTACGACGTAATCAACGCCGTCCAATGCCCGGTAGAGACGTTCCCTATCCCGAACATCACCGATGAAGAAACGCAGGCGTTCGTCACCGGCAAACAATTTAGCCATTTCCCATTGTTTCATTTCATCGCGGGAAAATACGATGATCTTGCGTGGGTTGTATTTCTTCAACGTCATGGGAACAAATTTATGCCCAAACGACCCAGTACCACCCGTCACCAATATAGTTTTGTTGTTCAGCATGGCGAACCATCCTTAGTGAAATCGTCCTTTTGATTTCAATCTTTCGTAATGTTCAATATTCCTCTGACTGAAGACTTTAGCGGGATGTCCGCCTGCAATCGCATACGCAGGAATATTACTGACAACGCAACTTCCAGCCTGAATAATCGCACCTTCACCGATGGTGACTCCACCCAGCACAATGACTCTGCTTCCCAACCACACGTTGTCGCCTATATCGATATCTTTAAAAATGTACGAATTGTCATAGGGGATCGCTTCACCTCCATCGAAGTTGTGGTTCTGGCATATGAACAAACAGCCAGGGCCGGAATGAAAATTGTCGCCGATAGTGACCTTGCCACCACCGCTGATCACCAGCCCATTGAAGTTGACGTTGTTGCCCAGGTAGGTATTACGCGTCAACCGAGTGGGACCACCCACCGAAACCTTGCCTTTGTACGACGCCACCTGTGACTTGACTATGGCAACTCGGGCTTTTCTCTGCGCGTTGCGAAAAATACCCAAAAGTTTCTTCAACACGAACTTCATATTCCATTTCTCAATGCCCAAGGCATACTGACCAACCGATCCGCCCAGAACCACGTTACCAACCACTGAACCAGTAGCGACGCACAGAAGGCCCAGGCTGCGCCGATCAGACCAAAGCGATTCAAAAATTCATAAAGGATGACGACATGCAGGATGCCCGTCGTAATAGTTATTTTTGCAATCACGCCGGTCCTTTTTTCATAAAAGATATAGCTCGACACCATGTAGTACATGCCACGGAATGCCTGCCCCAGCACAAGCCATCCCACTAATTTTCCAGCAGCTTTGTACTTTTCCCCAGCCAGCAGTCTCAATGCTGGTTCACCAATTCCAAAAGCGATCAATGCGCATGCAGCAAGAAAGGCGCCATATCCATAGGTCAGTTTCACTATAAAACGCTTTTCATCTTGGTTATTGCGTTTCAAGCGCTCGTAAAGCCAGGGCACATAGGCTTTGTTCACGCTGTCGAGCACAAGCCCCAACACCATCGCCAACTGCGCTGCTACCAGATAATAGCCGGCTGCTTCCAGACCCAGCACGGAGCTGATAACAGCACGATCAACGGTCAACAACAGGAAGGCACCGATAATATGCGGAATAAGCGGCACCCCGAAACTAGCGGCTTCTTTCATCAAAACGGGCCGCCACGACCACCGCAACAATCCGTCTTTATACAATAGGATCAGTGCCAACATTCCGAACATCATTACGCTGCCCGCATACCCCATCAGACGCCCGTCCACGCCCAACAACAGCACCACGACCAGCAGTAAAGACAACCCCATGTTGCTCAGGCTCTGGGAAATCTGGAACGCGCCAAACTTCTTGGGTTCCTTACGCACCTGCCACTGCCCCAAGCGCAATTGAATCATAAAACTGCAAAACGAAAATGGAATCCCGACTAGCAGCCAGTTTTGTGACAATCCGATCATTTCCGACAACCAACCGGAAAATGGCAGTACCATCAAGGTC
>DATLII010000136.1:0-5933 GCA_035539495.1 Dongiaceae bacterium | reverse complement strand
GCGGGCGCGAGGCCGACAGCGTATTCAGTTCATAGGGAATGTGTTCCAGCGCAGCACTACCCGCCACCACTTTCACCGGACAGAAAAATTCGTAATAGGATTTCGACATGACATCAGCCCCGGATCAGGTTCTTGGCGACTTGTGAATAGATGCGTGCACCACCGAGCAGTTTTTGCGGTAGCGACAGATTGGGATAACGCTTGAGGGCGCGCTCGGCGATGATTTTCGGCAGGATCAGGCTTTCCATGCGATTCAGGCAGCGCACCAGCTTCATAGCGTAAGCAATTTCGCCGTCCAGCAACAAGCGGTCGTTGGCGAATGCCCGTGCCGTTGCTTCCTGAAAGGAAAATACCAGAAAGGCGTGCGTGACATGTTTGAACTTCATCACCACATCGGCCTTGCGGGGGGCTTTTTTGCCGAGATATTTAAGACCGGTGGCGCCGGTTTTCTGCAGAACCAGTGCCGGGCCGTCGGGCATTACTTTCATTTCGAACATCAGGCCGTCCGGCAGATCACGGACCTCGCGCTGTATCCGCTCATCTACCTGGCTGGCCGCTTCCAGGGCCCGGCCGATTACATCCATCATCAGCACCACATACGGCCGCTTGAATGGATTCACCCTCACACGTTTAGCTGGCATTGTCTTTGGTCTTCTAGTGGCGTTTAAACTACTTGGCTTAAATCATAAAGCGCCAATCCTAGAGATCAATCCTAGCCTCGTCCACCCCGTATAGCGACAAAATGGACGTGACTAACAAGCCACGCTTACCAAGTCACGATTTAAATTCAATTGGCGCCCTGTCAGGACTCCAGTGAACGGGCACCCATCCGGGATAACAGGCGTTTAAGGCCATTTATTCCGACATATAGGCCGTATCCGACAGTCAGCAAGGTGAACTGAATAGGCAGGTAAAAACGTTCCGACAGCGTGAGTTGGCGACTGAAATGAAATGGCAAGGTACCGCCCGTCTTGAGGTTGCGGTATTCCACTGCTGCACGACCATCGCGGTCCGATTCAGACCAGGTGAGCTGGTGCAGGTTGCTGCGTAAAACGCCGGGCTCCACCACTGTCAGAAAATACTGCAGAGGAATGCCTGGCACCCGCAGTTGCAGATAAGGCGACTCTTCTTGCAAGCGACCGAGAATAGGTAGCGGCAATCCCAGCGCACGACCCACCAATTTCAGGTAGCCGTTATGCTGCTGCAACTCTGCTTGCGACAGTGGGTGCGGCACGGTTTCAACAATTGCAGTTTGCGCCCGCACTTGTTCGATAAATGGTTTTGGAAACAGCAGCAACGTTTCCGGAGTAACTTCGCAATCCAATACCAAATGCACTCGAACCTGATCGCTAGCATTGTGCAGAGAATGCGCCTGTGCAAAATTGCCGTACCAGAATTCTCCCGGGCGCCACTGCACGTTGTGGCCGCCGATGGTGAAACGCACGCGCTCGTTAGTAATGATGGGAATGTGCAGACGCACCAGACCGGCATCGAAACCCACGCCCGCGTCCGTGTGTTCACCAATGACTTTCCCGGGTGGCAAAAATAGCAAGCGAGCAACATTCACCGGACACCCCAGGGATTCCAACACTTCGCGAAAATACGGGCACAGATTCAGTACAGGTGTGTTGCGTGCTTTGCTGGTGGAAAATGCCGTGGGGTCACTGGGATCGCCGGTGGAATTGCGCAATGTGATGCCTTTCCAGCTGCCATCGTGGTAGGAACCTCGCTGCGCCGCCGGTGCGAAATGCTGCACCGCCGCGTCGAGATCCCGCTTTAATTTTTCCACGTCGAACGATTTCAACAAACGAACGGTTGAAAGATTCATGCCGTATTGTCCCCAATGGTGGTTCAGTCCGTTCTTATGAAACTCACTGAAACAGCACCGGTACGGCGGCTGATGCGATCAGCATAGCGGTACCAAAAGGCGACCGGCAATGTCGCGGACGGCTGATTTTCGGGACAAATCCGTCAGAATGTCTCCGAACAGCATGATCGGAAACATTCTGATATCGAAAAGTTAAAACGAGGATGCTTAGAAAAATGCGAATAACGTTACGAATGCAGCGACGGCAAGCGTAGTCGTTATTCCACTGATCCCTAGCGCAGGCGAACGTCCAGCTGGTCCACCGTTTCGGCCCAGTCGGAATCCTCCAACAGCGCAGCACGAATGAATTCCGCCTGACTGTCATTCCAGAACGGCGCCTCATCCAGGCTCATTTCGTTGGTCAGGCAGTGATGGTGGCCGATGAAGTCATCGATTTTCTCGGGCGAGCTGGGTAAGCCCAGTTGCTTGAACAGTCTGGCCATCGAGTTGAAGCCGGAATCCATATGGGTGACCTCCCTTTGCAGAATGGACGTTAGTGAAACCGGAGCTGTCAGCTTGCGGGAAAACCCGCTTGGGCTCCAGCCAGGGATTAGATTGTTTGGTTATGTGGTTAAGTTGCCGAAAAAGCCTGTTGGCAGGTTTAGGCGGTCACTGTTCGTGATAATGCCGAGCCTTACACTAGGCCGGCCTGAATTCCGCCCCCTGCCGGGGCACATTACCGCAAGCACAGCGAGGACCACATGCAGGATCTGAAACAACAATTCGAGGGAGCGGTGCAGTACGTGCAAACCGCGCAGGGTTCGTTCAAGCCATCCAATGACGTGAAACTGGAAATGTATGCCCTGTTCAAGCAGGCCACTGAAGGGGATGTGAACGGTAGAAAGCCGGGGCTGACCGATTTCATCGGCCGTGCCAAATACAATGCGTGGGAAGGCCTGAAAGGCATGTCCCGCGACAAGGCGATGCAGATCTACATTGGCAAGATCGATGGCCTGAAAACTCAGCACGGCTGAAATCTGCCTGGCCGCGACCGGCGGAATCCTGTTTTGAGGATCGCCGGTCAGCGCCGCTGATTTTCAATTTGACTCGTTTTCAGTTCAGCGCGTTTTCAATCAACACGTTTTCAGTTCAGCAGCGCATCAAACGGCAGATACAGTACCGGATCGCCCGGATTCACCGTTTGTCCCACCGGCACCACCGCAAATCCATTGCCCCAACTCGCGGACAACAGCACGCCGGAGCTTTGATTGGGGTATGGCTCCACCCGCAACGCGCCATTCTCCGTTATCAAGCGCGATCGCAGATATTCCTGACGACCGCCGGCTTTGCGCACGGTGAAGCCTGCAGGCACATTGAAACCCTGTGGTGAAATTTGTGTGGCACCCTGCGTTTTCAGCAGCCAGGGCCTGCACAGAATCGTGAAGGTAACGAACACCGCTGCGGGATTGCCCGGCAATCCCAGGAACGGTTTGCCCAGCACCTGACCGAACGTGAATGGCTTGCCGGGTTTGATGGCCAACTTCCACATTTGAAGATCACCCAGCGCTGACAGCGCAGCCTTCACATGATCTTCCTCGCCCACCGACACCCCGCCGCTGCTGATGATCACATCGGCCTGATCCGCTGCGGTGCGCAATGCAGTTTCGGTGGCGGCCTGATTGTCAGCCACTCGACCCAGGTCGACGATATCGAGCCCCAGTCCCTGCAGCAATCCCATTAGCGTGTAGCGGTTGGAGTTGTAAATCTGGCCCGGCGCCACGGGATCACCCGGTTCCACCAGTTCATCGCCGGTCGAGAGAACTGCTACACGCAGCGGTCGGAACACGTTGATATAGGCAATGCCCAGGGATGCCAGCAGACCCAGCTCCTGCGCCCGTAAACGCTGGCCTCGAGCAAGAGCACGCTGGCCTCGCGCGATATCCTGGCCTTGAGGGCGAATGTTCTGGCCCGGCTCGGGCATTTCATTGATCTGCACACCGTCCGCCGTTGCGACGCAATCTTCCTGCATCACCACGGTGTCGGCGCCTTGCGGCACTTCTGCGCCGGTGAAAATGCGCGCGGCGGTACCGGGCTGCAGTGGCTGCGGTGCAACACCGGCGGGAATTCTCTGGGAGATCGGCAAGATTTTCCCGTCAACAAAATCGGCGCTTCGCAGGCAGTAACCATCCATCGCGCTGTTGTCTGCTGGCGGCACATCCAGCGGCGCCAGGATGTCCTCCGCCAATACGCGACCGAGTGCTTCACGCAAGGGAATGGTCACGGTATGAGAGGTAGGAACAGCCGCGTCCAGCAAACGCGCCAGGGCCTGCTCCACCGGCATCAACCCTGGTTTATCGCAAGCACTCATCCGCGCGGCTCGCAATTTTCCGCACGACCAGCCGTGATGTGTTTGACGAAGTTGCAGGGTTTGTGGCGAGAGTCCAGTTGCTCGCGGATGATCTCGCCCCAGGCCGTGCGGCAGGCGTTGGTCGATCCGGGCATGCAGAAAATGACGGTGTTGTTGGCCAGACCGCCTAAAGCGCGGGATTGCACGGTGGAGGTGCCGATGTCGCGGAAGGAGATTTGGCGGAACAGTTCGCCGTAGCCCTCGATTTGCTTGTCGAGCAGCGGCTGCACCGCTTCCGGCGTGGAGTCGCGGCCGGAAAAGCCCGTGCCGCCGGTGATCAGGATGGCTTCGACACCGGGGCTGGCAATCCATTGGGAGACGATGGCGCGGATCTGGTAGATGTCGTCTTTGGTGATCTGGCGGTCGGCGAGAACGTGGCCTTCGGACAGCAGTCCATCTACCAAAATCTGGCCGGACGTATCCGTTTCGGGTGTGCGGGTGTCGGAGACGGTGAGTACGGCGATGTTGACGGGGATGAAATTGGTTGATGCGCTCATGGGGTTCCTCGAATGGAATTCCGGTAATCAATCACATGAAAACTGAGAGAAGCATGCGAGCCTGAAGTTGGATTGTATTTTCACTTCAGATGGCAGAAGAGTCGAGGGCTGGAGGATGGCAGTGTGGTTCGGGACCGTCTGCCGCATGGATGCGGCGGCCGAGCCTACAGGGACGTATTCACGGCGTGTCCCGAGCCACACTGCCAGCCTCCAGCCGGCACAAAAACAAATCCTGTTCACCCGCCCGTCATATTCATAAACCGCACAATCTGCAGTTCTTCTTCATGATTGAAATGATGACGCTCCGGTTTCAGATCCATCGCCGTGATAATCGCCTGTTCCAATACAGCGTCATCATCACTGCCACGCAACACATCGCGCAAATCGGCAGAGTGTTCATTCCCCAGACACAGCAGCAACCGCCCCTCCACCGTCACCCGCACCCGATTACAATCGCTGCAGAAATTGTGACTATGGGGTGAGATGAAACCGATGCGGGATTCGCAGTCCTGAAAATGATAATAGCGCGCAGGACCACCACTGTTTTCCACGGATGGAATCAAAGCATGACGTGCGGCAATAACGTCGCGGATTTCGTGGGACGGCATGAAACACTCGCCCCGCGCATGCTCGGAAATCTCGCCCAGCGGCATTTCCTCAATAAACGTCAGATCCAGTTTTTGCGCGCGCGCAAATTCCACCAGCGGCAGGATCTCGTCATCATTGCGGCCTTTTAGAATCACCGCATTGAGCTTGGTGCGCGTAAAACCGGCCGCCTGCGCAGCAGCAATACCATTCAACACCTGCTGCAGATCACCAGTGCGTGTCAGTTCGCGGAATTTGTCGGCGTTCAGACTATCCAGGCTGATATTAAGACGTTTGATGCCAGCGGCTTTCAACGGCTGCGCCATGTGCGATAACTGGGAACCATTGGTGGTGAGCACCAGCTGCTCCAACCCCGGCAGCTCGCCCAGCTTTTCCACCAATTTCAGAATGTCGCGCCGCACCAGGGGTTCGCCACCGGTCAGGCGGATTTTCTTCACACCCAATCGTACGAAAACGCGGGCAACGCGATAGAGTTCTTCCAGGGAGAGGATCTGATTGCGCGGCAGGAACGTCATTTCCTCCGCCATGCAATACACACAGCGGAAATCGCAACGATCGGTGACGGACAGGCGCACGTAGTCCACCTTGCGACCGAACTTGTCCACCAGCGCTGCGT
>DATLII010000135.1:0-16071 GCA_035539495.1 Dongiaceae bacterium | reverse complement strand
AACCTCGAGAACGTCACGCAGGCGATCGAGCAGATCCGTTAGGTGGAAGTGGTGACAGCAGCATTCGCGTTCGTAGATTTCGATAACGCCATCGCACAGGGGCTGGCAGCGCAATGGAAACTGCAAATGCGGCAACAGATCAGCGGTGATCGGCTTGATCCGTGCAATCTGCGCCCGCTCCAACATCGGCGTCAACTGAATGTCGTTGAGCAGATCCCAGAACCAGGGCCGACACTTGCGTACCGTTCCGCTGACACAGGCGAAATGAAAGTGGAAGCGGCCCCAGATGTCAGGCGATAGCACGATGCCCTGCGCCCGCCACTGCTCGATTTTTTGGGCCACCCGATAACTGATCAGACTCTCTTTCGGCAGCGTTTTGAAATCTTCGACTTCAGGACCGAACGCAATCGATTTTATTTCCCTAAAATCGACGTTAAGCACCCTGCCATCGTAGCTGCCCAGCTTTTCGACGGGACGTCCGCTTGCATCGAGCTGATAGGCGGCGAATCGCGGCGCTTTCTCGCCCTCCTGCAGATCAACGAAAGTGACCGGAAACTGGATTGATTTTTCATTGCGTGTTGCCATGTGGATCTCCCTTGCGCGTGCGTAATCCGTTAGCTGCGCTCAATGGGCTGTTACCGTTCAAACTCCATTCTTTTTGATCATTTTTCTTCAGCAACATGTCCAAGCGCGCTTTCGAGCTTTGCCGACAGCATTGCTGGCTACTCAATATCGACGGTACCCAAAGAAAAAAGATGCGGCAGTTAATTAATGGCTGCGGCCGTGTGATTTAGTGCCGCGAGAAAAACGCTGATGGAAGCACTTAGCGTGTCGTTTGCTGTGCAAAGAAATTTGCATCAGAAATGAATGTCGATTTGTTTGATCCAAAAAAAACGCCTCCCGAAGGAGGCGTTCTTTTTTTCTAGGGTGATGAAAACGCTGTCGTTACTGCGGTGTTGCCAACAGTGACGACGACCGCGGCTGCCCTTCCGGCCAGCACACGGGGCCAACACCGTCATAGCCTTCCTCGCACTGCTGATAGCAGAGCAGGCCATCACGTTCCCAGCCGTCGTGGCAGGTGTTCGGAATGGTGCCCACGCCACGTCCATATGACAGCGCCGAGTTGGTCCAGCACACCGGGCCCACACCGTGGTAACCGGCACTGCACACTGGATAACACAGGCCTGCATCGTTTTCCTGGCCAGCTGCGCAGGTTCTCGGAATGGTGCCCACGCCACGACCGTACGATGCATTGTTCAGCCAGCACACGGGCCCGACACCGGTGTAGCCGCTGTCACAGTACGTGTAGCAGAGGCCGCCCTGGTTTTCCTTGCCAGACGGACACTGACCGGTCCAGATGTTGATGGGGATGGTGCCCACGCCACGGCCATAGGACAACGGACGGGTCGACCAGCACACCGGGCCTACGCCGTTATAGCCTTGCGCACACACCGGATAACACAGGCCTGCATCCATCTGCTCACCTGCAGCACACAGGTTGGGAATGGTGCCCACGCCACGACCGTAGGACGCCGCTTCTTTCCAGCACACAGGACCCACACCGTTGTAGCCCGCCTGACACTGCTGATAGCACAAGCCAGCATCGTATTCCTGGTTGGATGCGCAGGACATCGGCACGCCCACACCACGGCCATACGCAACCACAGGCGGAGGGGTTACCGGGTTCTCACATTCATCGCTCACCTGAGTCAGCGTGCCGGCCAGGTTCAAGTGGCCACCCTCACCGCCAACGGCGCTGATGTTCACGCTATCAAATGCCATGCACGCGAAGGTGGGCAGCTTGATGTTTTCGATGGGCCGCGCCAATTCTTCCAGTACCACACCGATTGCCGTGGACACCAACAGGTTGGCAGCGGCGTTGATCACCGGGCCGGACCAGGCACCCTCGCCTATCTTCACGCCTTCCACTTTCACGCTGGGCGCCGAACGGAAGCTTACAGCCAGCTTGTTGTCCGCACCCAGGCCCAGCACCAGACCCACTTGCGCACTCACCCGCACCGCAACGTCGTTGGTGTAGACCGACGAACCGTTTTTCTTGGTCTGGCCATGAATTTCCAGGCCATACACCCGCAAAGTGGGTTCAGCTCCGCCTTCCACATCCTGAATCTGCAGGCTTGCCGGAGCAGCCATGTTCACCAGAATGCGTTGAGTGGCGCCTTCAGGGCCGAAATTATCGTCCCGCGGCAAGCCCAACTGGATGTCGATGTCACCATCGCCACTGCCACCGGTCAGGTTCATGTGCGTAAGGCCAACCGAATGCGCCGACGCCAAGGTCTGGTTGATCACGTTGGTGTTCAGCGACAACGCGAAATCATTACCGTTCAGCTCGGCCGGCGGCAATTGATCGAACGTGAACAGAGTACCTGCCAACGGCTGCGGAATATTCAGGTTGGGGTTGATGGGAATCACACCGCCCGATGTGGCCGCGTACAGCGTGTCGCTAGTGGTCTGGATATCTTCCAGGTTCAGCGCCATGGCCATATCGAAGTTGGTGTCGGCGTCATCCTTGATCCGCAGCGTGTAGCTTTCCAGGATCAGTTCGTTCAGCAGTTTCGGAATCGCCAGGTCCAACACGGTTTGCAGTGCGGCGGAAACGGGTCCGCTGATCAGGTTGGCAATTCCAGTGGTCACACCGGAGATGATGCTATTGAACACAGGCGGCACGTTGTCGATCGTGATGGCGCCGATGTTGTAGTCCAGATTGCTGATGGACACGGTGGGTGTGTTGTCTTCCACGCCCAAATGCAGCAAGCCTTCCAGATCCAGCGGACCAACCGCTGCACCCACGGTGATGACGGTGGGCGGCAGGAAGCCGTTGTGCATGCGCAGGGTCAGACCGATGTGCACGTTGCTGATGTTGCCTTCGAAGGTGGCACGGTTGCCAGCCTGCAGGCCCATGCCAAAGGATTCGGCCGACAGCGAAATGTCGTGCACGAAACCATCGGCGCCGTAGGTTTCACCGAACAGGCCTTTCCAGGTAGTGTCGTACAGCATGGTACCGGCGATCAGCGCGTTCAGATCGGCGCCGTTCAGCGCATTCACGATCTGCCCCATCGCAAAATCCAAACCGTGTTGGGTGATGCGCACGGTGAGCGACGGATCGTACTGCAGGCTCAGGTCGGCATAGTTAACCGTGTTGGTGTGACCCAACGTGTCCACCGTGTTGTAGGTGTACACATTCACTTTCGGCACGGTCACGGTGAAAGCACCGTCCGCGGCGAAGGTGATGGGTGTGCTATTCACAGTACCCGACGCCACGCCTTTCTCATCGATGGCGCGGCCATTGATGGTCATGTTGGCGCCATTCTGCACGGCACCCAGCACCACGATCTCGGGGCCTTTGGTGTCGTAGAGGAATTTCACCTGGGGACCTGTGGGCGGTTCCACCTGGAAGATGTTGTAGCCTTCTTTCAGGTAGGCCTGCAGGCTGGCTCCGGAAGCAGTCGCTTCGGTAGCACCGGCGGTGAAATGGGATCCCACGTTGAAACCGTTCAACTGCATGACCGGCAATGTGGCGGGTTGTTTGGTGTAGGTGACCTTGAAGGTCGCCGGAGCTGCGGTATGAAGCGATTCCGCAACAGGTTCAACTATCGTGTATTTCTTGCAGGCGGCCAGTCCAAGCACCAGCAACACCAACAAACAGCGTCGTATCAGTGTTCGACACATCATATTGTTGTTTTCCTTATGATTTTTTTGTTTTGGATCGTGATGAGTGTTTTGCCCTGCCGTCCAGTACTGCAAAGGGTGCAAAAGCGGCTGTCCAGCATCAGGCAGCATAATATGGAACAAACGTACTCAGAACCGTCTGAATGGACTATTTTTTGTCTACCCCCTTTTGCAATCGACGATTGTTGTTGCTGAAACGACGCCAAAGCAGCGTCAGTAACGGCAGCAGCAGCCAGCCCAGCGCGCCGCCAAATTTTTTCTGCACGTAATTGTTGGCCGTCACCGGATCGGTGGATGTGGCACTGACCTCGGCCTGGAACGGCATGGAGGCGGTATTGGTGGTACGTACCACGATGGTCACGCTGACCATCACGCCGGATGCCAAATCGCCCAGAGCACATTGAGTACCGGCGCCGTTGCAGCTGCCCTGCCCTGGCACCAGGGTTTCCAGCGTCACATCGGTGGGGAATACGTTGGCCAAGGTCACGGCGGTGGCCGTATCCGGACCCAGGTTAGTGATTTCCGCGCGGTACTGGATGGTGCCCTGGCCGGTGTTGGCGGCGTCTTTCACAAATTTGCCGGTATTGCCTTTCAGCACCAGCGCCAGGTCGGCCAGTGCGGTGGGCACCGAGTTACCCTGCGCCAGCGCAACCGATGCGCCGGCATCCAGCAGCCCCGCACCACAGCCAACGCAGCTGGCTGGGAAAGCGCGCGCCCCATCGCGCAGAGCGGCTTCGGCATCATCCACGGTCAGATCGGGCTCAACCGCAAACAACAGCGCCGCTGCGCCAGCAACGAACGGCGCGGCCATGCTGGTGCCTTGCAGATAGCGATAGGTGTCTGCCACCGGCCCTTCACTGCCAGTATTGGCGGACGAAAGAATGCCATTGGGGTCCACGCTGGTTTGCATGCTGCCGCCCGGCGCCGCGATATCCACCAGCGAACCGTAATTCGAATAGAAAGCGCGGCCACCCAATCGTGTGGAGGCGGCAACAGTGAAGGCGCCGGCGCAATTGCCGGGCGGGTAGTTGTCGGCGTTGCCGGCCTGGTTACCGGCGGCCACCACCACCATCGCGCCAGCCGTGCGAGCGGCGGCAATGGCCTGGACGTAGCTGGAACCGCAGCCGGCAGCGGTCGGTGAACTCAGGCTCAGGTTGATGACCCGGGCCGGATGCGGATTGTCGGCCAGGCCGCTGACACTCAACCCTGCGGCCCAATAAATGCCGTCGACGATATCGGAGGTGTAGCCACCGCAACGCCCTAACACCCGCACCGGCAGGATGGCGGCCTGGGGCGCCACGCCACTGCCACCGATACCGTTGAATGCCTGCGCCGCCGCAATGCCAGCCACATGGGTGCCGTGCCAGGAGCTGGGCTCATCGTCTTCCGGCACGCCGCTGCCGCAATCGTTCACGACAATGCCGTCACCGGGATCGCTGGCGTCGGCGTCACGCCCATCACCATCGTTGGCCATGAACAGGTTCGACACGAAGTCATAGCCAGGCAACAGATTACCCGCCAGATCCGCATGGGGCAGCACGCCCGTATCCAGAATGGCGACTACCGCGCCCTGACCGCTGGTGCTCTGCCACGCCAGTTGAGGGCGCACGCCACCCAGGGTTTCATTCAAGGCCCATTGGTTGGTGTAAAGCGGATCGGTGGGAATGGCGGCGGGCAGCATGCGCAAATCCGGCTCCACCGATTCCACATCGGGGTCCAGCCGGAACTCGGCGATGGCGGCAGCCACGTCCTGGGAAGAATGCGCTTGTTCCAGTTGCACCACATGGGCGCCGTTGGCCAAAGGCCGCAGCAGGTGCCCAGGCAAGCGGTGTTGCACCGCCAGACGCTGCAAAGCCGGCAGTTCGCCCCGCACCTTGAGTGATTGACGCTGCATCTGACGGGCGGCACCGTCGGCCACGGGTTTGAAACGGATGATCAGACGATCCACCGGCAGGTTACCGGCATTCGCCGCATAGGTTGGAACACTGTAAGCCGGCGCAATACTGCTGAAGGCCAATAGCCCCAGCATCCCCAATTGCACAGCCCTTTTAATGCCTGCCCCCATAAAACCGCTCCTGATCATTATTGTTATCGAGTGGCGGGAAATAACTGTCTGTGGTGCCCCTATTCCCTTAATTGCGGCTCTTCTTAAAATTCGTGCAACGCGAAAGCCGCTAATCGCTTCAGGCGTTCGCTGGCATCGGGTCGGTTCTGGAAACGGAACATCTCAACGTTTCCTGACTGTACCAACTCCCTACGCACAAGCCCGGCCTGAGCCAGAAACGCCAGGATCGCAAACGCTTGTCCCGCAATCAAGGCTATTAATGCGCCACTGTCGGCTTTGCCCAATACCGGGATCACACATTCATAGGCGGTACGGGGTTCCTCGCGGCAGAACTCCAGGGCTCGCATGATGCGTTTGCGGTGGAAACGGGTCAGCATGTCGATGCGGGCATCCAGGTCACCAAAGGCGGGTCCGTGCGACGGCAACCCCACCACGTCGCCCATGCCGCGAAACGTTTGGATCGATGCCAGATAATCCCCCAGTGGATCGGGACTCGCGCCCCACCACAGGCTGATATTGGGTGCGATCCGGGGCAGCAGGTGGTCGCCAGTGATCAGCAGACCCGTGTCCTTCTGCCACAAACAGGCATTGCCGGGCGTATGGCCGAAACCCATTTTCACCTGCCAGGGCTGGCCGCCCAGGGTGAGAATATCGCCTTCCTGCATGATATGGATGTTGGGCAGGTCCAGATCGCCGGTACCGACACGGAAGCTGTCCAGCAGCTCCTGCACCGCGGGGAAATGCTCCTCCGGCAGGCCCCATTTCAGGAAGAAGGGTTTTACCTGATCGTAGTGCAGTGGGGTGCCGCGCCACAGGCGACGGATAGCGTCCAGCTCTGGCGCGGTGACCCAGAGCTCAGCGCCGGTGGTTTGGCACAGCCATTCGGCCTGGCCACAGTGATCGGGGTGGCCGTGGGTGAGCAGAACCCGCTTGATGCCCTTCTTCGCCAGGGGAGAATCCAGCAACGCTTGCCAGTGTTGCTCGTTGTCCGGCCCGAAGTTGCCGGTGTCCACCAGGGTCAGGCCGTCGTCGTCTTCCAGGATGTAGGTGTTGATGTGACCCGGGTGAAAATCCATGGGCAGGCTCAGCACGTAAAGGCGGTCGGCCAGCGCTGTTACCTGGGCCAAGGGGAATCCACTGGGGAAATCCGACAATAACTGTTTCATCCTGCCTCTTCTGAACTGGGGCCTGAACTACTGAACTTACGATCAACACCCGACATTACTAGACCGATCAGTCGCGGGCAATGACGGAGCAGTATGACCAAATGAGTCAAACCGCTCAAGAAACCTTCAAGCCGGCCGATAAAGAAGGTACGGCCTCAACCTCATCCCAGACCGTGCCATGATTATTCAATCCTCGAATCTACGTTTCGCGGGCATCAGCAGTCGCCGCGAGCAGGAAGAAACCAACGTGCAAGGCAGCCTGACCCGCGGGGCGCCTGTCCAAGGCAATCCCGTGGCCATTGGCAGCCTGTTCAGTGTCAGGGAAAACGTGCGCCTGGACGTGGCGCAATCCAGCTATCTGTATAGCCGTAGCCAGGTGACCCGGGCCGACCAGCCGCAACAGGTGCAGGTCCACAGCCGTGAGGAAACCTTGCAATCGCTGGTGTCCCACGCCTTTTCCCGCAATATCCGCGTTACCAGTGTCGCGGCGTTGGCCAGTTCCGCCAGCGGCGGTCGCCTGAGCCCTCAGGGTCAGCCCCTGGCCAGCCAGGTCAGCGCCAGTTTCAGCCGTTCCTATCGGTATGAGATGCAGGAACAAAGTGCGCTGACCATCGAAGGCCAGTTGCAACTGGCAGACAACCGCACGGTGGATTTCGTGCTGCATACCCGCCTGGACAGCAGCCTGCAGTTCCAAAGCGCCAGCGGCCAGTTCATCGCCGCGGCCGTGCGCACCGACCCACTGATCATTAATCTGCACGGCGGCGCTGCTCAGTTGACCGACACCGCTTTCACTTTCGATATCGATGGCGACGGTAAAAACGAAAACGTGTCGTTCGCCACCGGCGGCAGCGGCTTCATCGCGTTTGATCGCAATGGCGACGGCAAGATCAACGACGGCAGCGAACTGTTCGGCACCCACAGCGGCGATGGTTTCGCTGATCTGGCAGCGTTGGATGAAGACGGCAATGGTTTTCTCGATGAAAACGACAGCGCTTTCAGTAAGCTGAAATTCTATTCCCGCAACGAAAATGGCAAGGAAACCCTGCATAACCTGCGCGATGTGGGTGTAGCGGCCATCGGCCTGCAAAGTGCGGAATCGCCCGTGCATCTGCGCGGCAATGCCGGCCAGGAATTGGGCGTGGTGCGTTCCACCGGTGTGTTCGTCATGGATTCGGGGGCAGTAGGCACCGTACAGCAGGTGGACCTGTCCCGCCGCAACCGGGAGGAAGAAACCGCCTTCGCCGCGGATTTCGACAGTGCCCAGGTCACTGGCAATGCCGTTCCCACTGATCCTCGTTTGCAGAAAATGGAAGAAGCCTTGCAGAAGCTGAACCAGGTGCGGGAAGAATTCATGGCCCGGCTGAACAACTTGCAGGACCCGGACAAATCCGAAGACGGCAAATCCCTGCTGGAACTGCTGGTGGATCAACTGAAGGAATTCGTGCAAGGGATCGATGAAGAGGACAAATCAAACGGGCCTCGGGCCGATCACGGGCAGCCCCGGCCCGGGCAGTCACTGGAAGCTGGCTATACTGAGCCTTGAGGCTAAACGAGCCTAAAGGTCACGGAGCGGCAACCAGCAGGCAGCATGTACACCCATATTCAGAAGATTATCCGCGGCCTAGCCAACGCTTCCGGCGAACCGGCCTTTCAGCGCTTCGTCAGTTGCCTGGCCGAGGCCGTGGGCGCCGATTGGGTGTTCATCGGCCGCGTCGACAACACCCTGGAAAGCCTCACCACCCTGGCCTATTACGCCGACGGTCACATCCAGTCCAACATCAGCATGCCCCTGGCGGGCACCCCCTGCCATCGGGTCATCCAAGGCAACGCCTGTCTGTTCGAAAAAGACCTGGCCACCCTGTTCCCCGATTTTGGCCTGCTGAAACAGAGCACGTTCACCGGCTATGCCGGCATCGCCATCCGCGGCAGTGAGCGCCAGCCCCTGGGCGTGCTCAGTTGCCTGTTCCGCAATCCCATTCCCGAGCCGCGGGAAACCCTGGAACTGATGGATCTGTTCGCCAGCCGTATTGGCGGTGAAATCGAGCGCATCGAGAGCGTGCGTGCACTGGGAGAACTCAATCAACAATTGGAAGAGAAAGTGGCGGAACGCACCGCGCAATTGCTGCAGGCCAACGCGGAACTGGAAACCTTCTGCCATTCGATCTCCCACGATTTACGCGCGCCGCTGCGGGCCATTCGCGGTTTCAGCCAGGCACTGGAAGAAGATTACGGCAGCCAATTGGATGAGAACGCTCATCGTTTTCTGCAGCGCATCCAGACCAACGCGCAGACCATGTCCCTTTTGTTAACGGATCTGCTGTCGCTGTCACGGCTGGCGTCCCAGGCGGTGCAGCCGGTGCGGGTCAATCTGGCGGATATGCTGCCGGCCATGATCAGCGAGCTGCGCGAGAAATTTCCGCAACTGCAGGTAAATACCCGTATCGCTCCGCAACTGATGGTGATTGGTGATCGCGGCATGCTGCGCCTGCTGCTGAATCATCTGGCGGCCAATGCCTTCAAATTCGCCCGCCAGGACGCCGGCCTGGAACTGGAGCTGGGCGTCACGGACTGGGACAGCCAGCCTGCCCTGTTCTTGCGCGATAATGGCAGCGGCATTCCGTCCACCCGCATTCCCGACGCATTCAAACCCTTCGCCCGCTTTCACAATGACCCACTGATTGATGGCAATGGCATCGGCCTGGCCACCTGCAAGCGCATTGTCGGTAAGCATCTGGGGCGGATTCAGATTCTTCCCAACCCAAGCCACGGCATCACCGTGCGCTTTACCCTGCAATGGCGACCGGACGCCACTGCCTTGCCGGACGCCGGCATCGACGGCTCGGGGCTGTAACGGGCGAATTTGACGCCCGACGCCAACATCCTGCCCTGCCCGGTCAAAACAGCCGCCCAACCATAGTGGTGTAATCGATCGATTACTTGTCCCGCATTACAAGAGGCACCCGTTCATGAGCACCGCAGCGGAAATAGCAGCCCAGCTTCCTAAAAAACCCAGCAACAAGGTTTCCCATATTCCGGGTGAAAATGGCCCGCCGATCATTGGCTACACGTTTGAATTCCTGAGGGATTTCCCCGGCTTGACCAATCGTTTGGCGGCCAAATACGGCAACGTGTTCCGTTACCGCGCGGTAATGCAGGACGTGATCAATCTGGTAGGCCCCGACGCCAACGAATTTGTGCTGAAGGATTCCGATCAGAACTTTTCCAGCAAGCTGGCCTGGGACGTGGTGTTGGAAGAGCTGTTTCCCAACGGCCTGATGCTGCGGGATTTCGACAACCACAAGCTGCACCGCAAGATTCTGCAGGGCGCGTTCAAGAAAAATGCCCTGGAAGGTTATGTCGCGCAAATGAGCCCGCTGTTCAACGAGCGTCTGGCGCAATGGCCGGCCAATCGCGAGATTCTGTTCTTCGACAATATTAAAAAACTGTTGCTGGAAGGCGGCGCGCAGTTGTTCCTGGGTATCAAGATGGGCCGTGAAGCCGAAAAGGTGAATGAATCCTTTATCGCGGCAGTGGATGCGTCGCTGGCGGTGCTGCGGTTGCCGATTCCCGGTACCACTTGGTGGCGCGGTATTCGTGGCCGTCGCTACCTGGAGCAATTCATCGGCAATCTGGTGCAGCAGAAACGCAATAGCGATTCGAATGATTTCTTCTCTCAGATCTGCCACGCCACTGGCGACAACGGTGAAGTGCTGAGCGACCGGGAAGTGATCGATCATATGATCTTCCTGCTGTTCGCTGCTCATGACACTACCACCAGTACGCTGACGTCGATTGTGTACCGACTGGCAAAACATCCGCAGTGGCAACAAAAATTGCGCGATGAATTCAATCAGATTGGTGTTGAACATCTGACCTACGACGATCTGGACAAGATGGAGCAGACGTCCCTGGTGTTCCGCGAAGTGCTGCGCATGCACCCGGCACTGCCCACTATTCCGCGTCGTGCCATTCGCGATTGCGAGTTCCAGGGCTTCAAGATTCCGAAAAATGCGTCCGTGGGCGTGCATCCGCTCTACACCCACTACATGCCGGAATACTGGAATAATCCGCACCAATTTGATCCGGAGCGTTTTACGCCGGAACGGGCCGAGCACAAAAAACATTTTTATCAGTGGGTGCCTTTCGGCGGTGGCCACCACAAGTGTCTGGGGCTGAATTTCGCTGAAATCCAATCCAAGGTGTACCTGTACCACATCTTGCGCCGCTTCGAGGTAACCGTGCGCCCCGGTTACGAAATGCCGATTCAGACAGTGCCGCTCGCGGTGCCTAAAGACGGTTTCCCTTGTGTATTGAAACCCATTAAACGCTGACGGCTACAGACCACTTTTTCGATCCACGCTCAATGTCCTGGGGGACACGGGCTGCCTCGCTTAGCGGGCAGCCCGTTTTTTTTTGGGCGCCTGCACCAACATCAAACAATTCTCAAAAATCCCCACCATAGCTGAAATGCTGATAACCAAATGACAAATCCCTAGTTTGTCCTCTGTGTTACCGGTGTTACCTTGGTGCTGTTTTCGCAGCAGTCATTCCTCAATATCTGTTGCTGCGTGTGTTGGTGGGGCCACCGGGGAAACATGTGTGCTTTGCCTGATCCACTGCCTGAGCGAGATCCAACATGGACAGCGAACTGATAGATTCTATTGGCCTCATCGATGACACCGGAAGCCTACGGCATCCGGCTGCCAGTACCCATCCTCCATCCGTCGTGGCGTTTGAAGATTCGCGCCACTATGCCACCAGCCAGCGCGCCACTGCGTCGGTATTTGAGGATCCCGTGTCGAAGGCGTTGTTTCAACGCTTGCAACGGGTGGCTTCCTCCAATGCCAGTGTATTGGTGATTGGCGAAACCGGCACCGGCAAGGAACTGATTGCACGCCAGATTCATAATTGGAGCGATCGCGCCAACCGCCCCTTTATTGCGGTGAATTGCGCAGCGTTGCCGGAACAACTGGTGGAAAGCGAACTGTTTGGCCACGAGAAAGGTGCTTTCACTGGTGCGATCTCGCAGAAAAAAGGCTGGTTCGAGATCGCCAATGGCGGCACTTTGTTTCTGGATGAAATCGGCGATCTGCCGCATGCCATTCAGGTGAAATTGCTGCGCGTATTGCAGGAACGGGAAATCAATCGCATCGGCGGTCGCGCCTCAATCCCGATCGATATCCGTCTGGTGGCTGCTACGCACGTAAATCTGGAACAAGCCGTTAAATCCGGCCGTTTCCGCGAAGATTTGTATTACCGCCTGAATGTGGCGCGACTGCAATTGCCCGCACTGCGGCAACGTCCGGGTGACATTCTGCCGTTGGCAGAACATTTCGTGGATGTGTACCGACGCCATCTGGGCCTGGATTCCGCCATTATTTCTGAACGCGCCAGACGTTCACTGCTGAGTTATCCCTGGCCCGGCAATATCCGCGAACTGGAAAATGTGATTCATCATTCCCTGGTGTTGATGAATGACGGTGTGATCCAGGCGGAAGATCTGAATCTACAGGATTATCTGCAACACGTTTCAGGTTTTGAAACGCCGGAGCCGACGGCGGCACCAGGGGCAGCTACCCCGACTGCCGATTGGAAAGCCAAATTGCATCACCTGCTGTTCAATGTATTCGATCGCGAGCAGCCGCAACTGTTCGAGCAACTGGAGGAACAGATCTTCCGCTCCGCATTTGAATACTGCAACGAGAACCAGGTACAGAGCGCCAAGATGTTGGGCATCAGCCGCAATATCCTGCGCCACCGCATGAAACTGTATGGCATGTTGTAAGCCCGGATTTATTTGAACTGATTTAACTGCCGACTCTTAACACCCACTTTTTATCGACTTCTCTCCTCCCCCCGGATCATCCGATCGACCGGGGGGATTTTTTTGCCTGCGATTTGACGATCTGCTTTTCGCCTCTCGATTTTAGGAGCCTGATGATTTCAGGAGCCTAGTAAAGTATCGACAGAAAATGCAGCGGCGATCCATTCTGATGCCTATTCATCTGATGCCTATCTTGATGCCCTTCCATCTTGATGCCCTTCCATCGCCAACTGGCTTTGCATGAGATTGTTTTACGTAAACGTAAAAAAACCGCCACAAGCACGAAGCCTGCGGCGGTTCTGGGTCTTTCCTTTCTGACTGACGTTTTACTGCGGCAACGTAAGCACCGACAACCGGGTGATGCCGGATCGTTCGATCACCGCCATCACTTTGGCCACCTTGCCGTAGTTAACCGACTCATCTGCTTGCAGTTGCAGAATCATGTCGGGTTTCGCAGTGTGCATGCTGATCAACGTCGCTTCCACTGTTTCTTCCTGGACTGGATTCTTGTCCAGATAGATCACGCCGTCGGCGCCTACGGTCAGGGTATGCGCCTTGTTGTCTTCCGGCGGACTGGTCTCCGCTGCTTCCGGCAGGTTCACCTTAACAGCGTTGGTCATGAGCGGTGCGGTGACGATGAACGCCACCAACAACACCAGCATCACATCGACCAGCGGGGTTATGTTGATTTCGCTAAGTACCGAATCACTATCACTGGATGTGCTGAATGACATTAGGCGAACACCTTCGGTTGAGTGGCTGGGGTGCGAATCACGCCGGCGTCTTTGCCGCTGGCTTTATCGCTGTTTTTGTCGCTGTCTTTGCTGGAGGAATTATTGGCAGCTTCAGCCTTGGCTGGCGCCAGACGGAAATTGCTGCGCTGGGCAATGTTCACCAGATCGGTGGCGAAATCTTCCAGGTCGGCGTTCACCAGTTTGCAGCGACGCACGAAGTAGTTGTAGGCCAGCACCGCCGGTACCGCTACCGCAATACCCACACCGGTTGCCAACAAGGCTTCACCGATAGGGCCCGCTACCGTTTCCAAACTGGCAGAACCGTTCGCGCCGATGTCGTGCAGTGCGTGCATGATGCCCCACACAGTACCGAACAGACCCACGAAAGGTGAGGTACTGCCGATGCTGGCGAGAATGGCCAAACCACTTTCCAGACCATGACGTTCTTTTTGCAGTTGTTGCCGCAAATAACGCTCCAGTACATATTGGCGATCGCCGTCGTGCTCCAGATCGGCCACGCGGTCCGCATCGCGCAGTGCACCGAATCCAGCCTGCGCCAAACGTGCCGCCGGCGCGCGATCATCTTTCAGCCCGGCAGCAGCATTGAGATCGCTGGCGCTCCAGAACTGGCGTTTGTAGCGACGGCTGAAATAGGAACTGCGCAGATTCTGAATACCTTTCACCAGAATCAGTGCCCAAGTAGCGACGGAGAAAGCCACCAGCGCCCACAGCGTGCCATCGACAATATAAGTAAGATTGAAATCCAACATGCGTACTACCTCAGTTTAATTTTCCAGATTGAATTCGATGGGGAAGCGGACCCAGCCCGCCACCGGTGTGTCGCCGCGTTTTGCTGGAACGAATCGCCACTGCTTCACGACATCCATTGCAGCCTCATCCAAAACCGGACGTCCGCTGGATTTGCTCAGCTCGACTTTTTGCGCTTGCCCAGTCGGTGACACCAACACTTTCAGCCATACCGTTCCTTCCCAACCGCGGCGCATCGCCAGCGAGGGATATTTGGGCGGCGGATTGCTCAAATAGCTCGCGTAGGCCTTGGCTGCTGTCACCGGTTGCGCCGCTGCCTTCGGCGCTTCCACGGGTGGTGGTGGCGGCGGCGGCGGGGCCGGAATCACTGGATCCGGTTTCGGAATCACGGGTTTCGGCTTCGGCTTGGGTTGTTCCAGCTTCGGCTTGGGCGGTTCGGGTTCTGGCGGCGGTGGCGGTGGTGGCTCGATCACCGGCGGTACTTCCGGCGGTGTCAGCACCACTTCAATCGGCGCTACCTTGGGCGGCTCCACCGGTTGCGGCGCCGGTTGCGATAACCACCAGGCTGCAGCGCCGTGCGCAGCGACCGAGGCCACAATCAACGCGATCGCACCTATCCGCCTGCGCGGTGATTCAATCAGGCGCGACTGCGCATATTCCTGCGGCACCACAACAATGGGCACTTCCGTTGGGGGCGGCGGTGCCAATGGCGGCACCAACCGCAACTTCGCCACCGCGCGCTGACGTGAAGAACGCCGCGCCCGTTGCTCGTCGTCGTTCGTTTGCCAGGACAATCCTGTATTCATGTCATCCTCCGAAAAATCCCGTTATCGGGCACTGACGGCAACGTCACCGAAGCCACCGTTGTTCTCGACACAGATCCGCTCATCGCGCTCGATGATCACATCCGATCCTTCGTGCTTGGCGTAGTTGACAGCGAAATGCCAACCCGACGGTTTGTCCTTTTCGGTGTAGCGCCGTGCCGGCACAGTGACCGTGAAGGGACGGGTGTACACCGTCGGATCGTCAATTAATGCTTCATAGGTGTAATGCGAACGGTCGCTGGCGAAGCTATAGCGCTCGGTGATCTTCACATTCTCACTGGCGAATTCACCGGTACGGCCAAAACGGGCCTTGGCATTGTTGTTGGCAACGTCCACTACCAAGGTGTTGCCTTCCCAGTGGCCGCGGGAATCCGCATTCCACAATTTAATTTTCGGGTTCAAGTGCGGCTTGTTATCCAGATGAATGATGCGAGTACCGGATTCGAACAGGAACACGACATAGCCCGGGTATTGGCGGATTTCATAGCCGTGCCAATACAGCGATTTGGGCACACCACCCGGCGCGCAACGCGCATAAGGCTCAACGTATTCGGGCTTGATCGGATTGAAGAAAAATTGCAAAAATTCCTGCTGCTTCGCACGTGCCCACGGTTGAAACGGCACCTGCCCATCCACCGGATCGCTCACGCGACTGACGACCCGTTCATCGCGTGGTCCAAACTTGCGGCGTTCGGCCGGATCGCCGGGAATGCCACCTTGCGGATCGGTGAAATTGGCGTGGTTCGCCACGGTGTTCGACCAGTGCCCTTGCACGTCGGGCTGGCCATCCGACAACACCGGGCCGGTCCATTTGCCCGACGGAATTTTCACAACGTTCGGCTCCCAGCCGCCGATGCCACCTTGTGCTGGCAAGGCGGGTGCAGCTGGCGCGGCTTTGGCGGCATCTGCCGGTTTAACGGCGGGCTTGTCGGCTGCACCCGCCGGGATCGAAGGAGCCAATAACAACCACGCAAATGCGAGACTGATCCGTTTCATCTGTAAC
>DATLII010000134.1:0-9780 GCA_035539495.1 Dongiaceae bacterium | reverse complement strand
GCCAGCGCCGTGTCCACCTTGCGCAGCCGCAACGCCTGCATGGCTTCGTGCACGCACACCAGCACCGACGAACAGGCGGTGTCAATCGCCTGTGCCGGCCCGTTGAAACCGTAAAAATAATTCAGTCGGCCCGCCGCAACGGCTAAAGAACTGCCGGGGCCATCGTGGCCGCTGACATCCTCGGGCAGACGCTGCAAACTGGCGGCCTGCGCAAATTCCTGCGTGGAAAGGCCGACCCAGGTACCGGTGGTGCCCGTCATCTGGTCCGGTACCAACCCCGCGCGCTCGAACGCTTCCCAACTGGTTTCCAGCAACAGGCGCTGCTGCGGATCGAGCCGCTGCGCTTCGGCTTCACCAACACCGAAAAATCGCGCATCGAAATTTTCGTAGCCGGAAAGCAGTGCCATCGCTCGCGTGTAGGTTTTGCCCGGACGCCGTTCAGCCGGGTCCCACAGTGCGCGCAGATTGAAACGGCGTTGCTGATCGAATAGCGATGTTTCGCCTTTTCCTTCCATCAATTGCCAATAGGATTTCTCATCCTGCACGTCGCCCGGCAAACGGCAGCCGTAACCCACAATAGCGATGGGCGCGCGTCGTGCGTTTTCTGCATCATGCAAACGACGTTTGAGCGCGTTGATCTGCACCAGCGCTTCTTTCACCAGCGCTTTGTAATCCGGCTCCGCACCGCTCATGGCTGGCTCTCCTGCAACGCCGCCAAGGATTCGCTGAGCAGGCGTGCCGCTTCCTCGTCGCTGAGTTCCGCCACGGCCGCCGCCTCCAATACCGGTTCTGGCGTTTTCGCTACGGATGATGTGACAGACACTGCAGTGGATGCCACCGGCGCTGTACCCAGCTCCACCGCCAGCTCCTCGTCATGGGCCGGGAAAATCTCCCGCACCAAATAACCGGTCAGCGCTTCCACCGACGGGTACTTGAACAACAACGTCGCCGGCAGCGAACGACCCAGCATACTGTTCACCAGATTGCGCAGCTCCACCGCCATCAGCGAATCCAGCCCCAAATGTTGCAGCGGCTGGCGCGGATCAATTACGTGACCGCCGTCATAACCCAGTAGCCCAGCAATACGATCGCAGATGAAATCGATCATCAAACCCTGACGTTCGCTCGGATCACAACTGGACAGCGCCTGCCGGAATTCGTCCGCCAGTTGCTGCAATTCCGCGTTGCCCGACGCCGCCACCCGCTTCACCAGATCCTGCAATAACGGCGGCGCCTGATGCGCGCCCATGTTCTGCATCACCCGGGCCCAGTCCATCACCATCACACCGAACTGGCCGTTGCGAGGCAGCCAGCGTTCGAACGCCAGCATGCCGCGATCAGTGGAGATGTAGCCCACGCCCGACGCCTGATTGAAGCGACTTTCCACCGCATGTGCGGACGCCATGCCGCCCTCCGCCCAAGGCCCCCAGTTGAAGGCGATCGCAGGCAAGCCAAGACTGCGACGGTATTGCACCAGGCCGTCCGAATAAGCGTTTGCCGCGGCGTAGTTGGATTGCCCCGGCGAACCGATCAGGCTCGCCAACGATGAGAAACAGCAGAAGAAATCCAGCGCGTGGTCGCGAGTAGCCTGGTGCAATCCCCAGGCTGCGAATTTGGCACCGTACACGGTCTGGAAACGCGACCAGGTTTGTTGCAACAACATGCCGTCATCGAGCACACCTGCCGCATGCACCACACCGGCCAGCGGCGGATGCTGGGCGTGAATGTGATCGAACAGTGCATCCAGTTGTGTAGGATCGGCGACGTCGTAGCAGGCAACATCTACATTCACCTGCTGCGCGCGCCAGCTTTCGATGCGCTGCAACGTTTCACCTTGCGGCATGCGCCGGCTGGTGAGTACCAGATTGCGTGCGCCACGCGCGATCAGCCAATCTGCCAATCGCAGAACGAGCGATCCCAGGCCACCGGTAATCAGATAACTGCGATCCGCTCGCACTGGCACGCTTTCGCGCACGGTTTCTGGCAGCGTCACCACCACCTTGCCCACATTGCGGCCGGATTGCAGATGGCGAAATGCATCCACCACATGATCCAGTGTGAACGCCTGCACCGGCAGCGGCTGGAACAAACCTTGTTCGTAGCGCTCCATCACTTCGCCGAACGCAATCGCAAAGGTCATAACGTCGTCGGTGCGCGTGGATTCCGCTACATCGAACAGATGGTATTGCACATCGGCGCGGGCGGCCTGCATCTCCTCCGCACTCCAGACACCGATTTTGCCGATTTCCACGAAGCGGCCATTCGGCGCCATGGCTTTCAGCGATTCGGCAATAAAGTCGCCGTTGAAACTGTTCAGCACCACGTCGACGCCGTGGCCACCTGTCACCGCGCGCAAACCATCGGCGAAATTTGGTTCGCGGGAATTGAATACCGACTTCACGCCCTGGCCCAGCAAATACGACCACTTTCCAGGGCTAGCTGTCGCGTACACTTCCGCACCCAGATGTAACGCCACCTGCAACGCGGCCTGCCCCACTCCGCCGGCGGCGGCATGAATCAGTACCTTGTCTCCCGCTTTCACCCGCGCCAGTTTGCTCAATGCGTGCCAGGCGGTCATGAATACGGTGGGAATAGCGGCGGCTTGTTCGAAGCTCAACGTAGTGGGTTTGTGACGCACCCAACCTTCATGTGCGACCACGTGACTGGACAGCGCGTTGTAGGCTCCGGCCACCACCGCATCACCCGGTTTGAAATCCCGCACGTCAGCGCCAACCCGCACCACCACACCGGCACAATCGAAGCCCAGCGGGAATTCCGTCAGCGTCAGGCCCATGCGTTCGGCGTATTCGCGGAACATGCCGAGCGCGTTCAACACATCACGGAAATTCAACGACGTTGCACGCACCGCGATTTCCACTTCGTTGGGGCCGGGCTCGCGTCGATCGACTGTTGTAGGCACCAGTTTGTCGAGCAAACCACCCAGCGGCACACGCACCGTCAATCCTTTGCCTTCCGCCAACGGTGGCCGCTGCGGACGGCTGTGCGCCAGACGCGCCACATAACGCGCGCCGTCGCGAATCATCACCTGGTCTTCGCGTTCACCCTTGTTGGCCAGCTCCGCCATCACAAAGGCAGCCGAAGTCGCAGGCGGATCAGACGGATCCAGATCGATGCGAACCGGTTTGAATTCGGCGTGCTCCATCGCGAACACGCGCGCCAGGCCCCACAACGCGGTCTGATGCGGATCGACTTTGCCGGAAGCAAATGGCGTGTTGGCAGCGGCCGTTAGCAGCCAAGTCGCCGGGCTTTGTCGCCAATTCATACGGGCCAGCGCGCCCATCAATGCGGACGCCGCTCCCGTCACCAACATCTGCGCCGTTTGCCAGTCCGCCACATCAGCAACCGGATTCAGCGCCCATAGATACAGAATGCCCGCACAGCCGCTGTCCTGCGGATACAAGCGTTGCAACAGACTCAGCATGGCATCGGCGCTGGTGACAGCTTCCACATCCGCTGGCGTCACCAAACGCACCGGCAGATCTTTCTCACGCAATGCGTCCGCGATCGCAGTGCCAACTCCATTCGCATCCGCGAATATCAGCCACTCGCCCGCCGGTAATTCCGCGCCGGTTTCCAATACCTGCGGCCGCCAGTGCAATTCATACAGCGTGTCATTGAGCAGATCCTTGCGCAGATTGGACGATAGCGCCGCACGGCTGGCCAAACGCGATTCCACACCGGTAAATTCCGCTACCAGATTGCGCTGTCCATCCAGCAGCTGAATGTCGACAGTGTTGGAACTGCGATCCTCGCCTTCTCGCGGCCGCAAGGTGGGCACTACCCACAGCGGCTCTTCCTTGACCGGCACCCGGTTCAAACGGAAATCCGCCACAGCGAATGGAATATAGATTTCGTCGTCGCCCAGTTTCACACTGCCGTCATCGCAACCGGCCATGGCCTGGAAGCAGGCGTCGATCAAACTCGGATACAACTGGTATTGCGCAGGATCGTCCGGCAACGCAGGCCAACGCATTTGCCAGCAAGCCTTGCGATCGGCTTCCCGTTGCCAGCCATTGTCCAGCCAGCGGAAGGATTCACCCAGGTTGTAGCCCTGCTGGTCGAAATCGCGGTAGAAGTCAGCGCCGCCAATACCGAATTTCCATTCCGCTACCACTTGCTGCGGATCGACAGTCACCTCAGCGTCCGCTGTCTTGGGCACCAATTCGATCACCGCGGTGGCATGCGATACCCAGTGGCTGGCATCGGCGGAATCTTCATCCACACCGATCGACAGCAGTTCGCCTTGCAACTGGTTAACACCTTTCTTACGCAGCACCGTATGCACGATGCGCTGTGCACCGTCCGGCAAAATCAGCGGCTGCAGGAAACAGGTATCGGTCAGCTGCACCTGGCCTGTGCCCTGAATCTGCGCGGCAGCGGCCAGGAACAGTGCCATGTGTGACGCACCTGGCACCACCACCGTGCCAAACAGTTTGTGATCCTTCAGATAACCAGGGCTGTTTTCGGAATAACGGCTTTCAAAACGGATTTCGTCGCTGCCCGGCAGCGCCAGACGTTTGCCCAACAGCGGGAAGGTCAATTTTTCCAGCGCAGCAAAATCGCCGCCCAATGCTGCGCGGGCACCGGCACCGGTTTCTTCGAACCAGTGACGTTTACCCTGGAACGGGTAGGTGGGAATCAGCGCACGACGGCGCTGGTAATCGCTTTCAAACGCTTTCCAATCGATTTCTGCGCCCAGGCAGTAAAGCTCACCGATGGCATTCAACAGCAAGCGCCAATCGTCCTGGCCCGCACGCAAGCAAGGAATCATCGGCACTAGCTGGCCCAATGTCGCACGGGCCATGCCCAGCAACACCGGCTTGGGTCCCACTTCCAGCAACGCGCTCACCTTCCGCTCCGCCAGCGCGCGAACGCCGTCCATGAAACGCACCGGCGCGAATACATGCTGTACCCAATATTCCGGCGAGCAGACGCGATCGGTTTCGATCTGGCCGGACAGGTTCGACAAAATCGGCAGCACCGGTTTCTGGTAACGGATGCTCGCAGCCACTTCCGCGAATTCCGCCAGCATCGGCTCCATCAATGGCGAGTGGAAAGCGTGGCTTACATCCAGCATGCTCACGTCGATACCCTGACCGGCGAATTGAGAAGCGATGGAATCCACCAACTGCCCGTCACCGGAAATCACCGTTTGCGTGGGCGTGTTGATCGCGGCCACTGACACCGCACCACCGATATTCGCCAGCACACTTTCCACGATATCGAGCGGCGCGCTCACCGCGCACATCTTGCCGCCCGCCGGCAATGCCTGCATCAGCCGGCCACGTGCGGTAATCAAACGCGCGCCGTCTTCCAGGCTGAACACACCGGCATTGTACGCAGCCGCATATTCACCCACGCTATGGCCCATCACGAATGCCGGCGCGATGCCCCAACCCCGCAACAGATTCGACAACGCCACTTCCAGCGCAAACAGCGCCGGCTGCGTGTATTGGGTCTGGTTCAACTGATTGCTGTGGCTACCCCACAATACGTCATACAGATCCAGCGGCAGATGCGGATTGATGGCGTCGCGGCAGGCATCCAGTTCGCGCTGAAATGTAGTCGAATGCTGATACAGCTTTTGCGCCATGCCGGCATATTGCGAACCCTGACCGGAAAACAGAAACGCGATCGTTGGATCGGCAGCCTGACCCAGACTCACACACATCTGCGTGGTGCCTTTCAGCGCGATGCCTACTTTGTTTTTCAGATCTTCAACACTCGATACCACCAACGCAGCGCGGTGTTCCTGCTGCAAACGACCCAGGTTGGCAGTGAAAGCGATATCACCGATGGCAGCGCCCGGTTGCGGCACAAACCGGCTGTAACGCTCCAGCAATTGCTGCCGGGCTTCCGATGTGCGTCCTGAAAGCGTCAATAAGTGCAGCGGTCGCTCCACTGCATTCAATAACGCTTCGCGCGCCGGCGCTTCTTCCAAAATCGCATGCGCGTTAGAACCACTGAAACCAAACGAAGACACCGCCGCCCGTTTCGGCCGATTCCGCTGCGGCCAGTTTTGGCTGCGGCTGGCAAAGCCCATGCGATTTGCGTCGTACTGTAAATAAGGGCTGATCTGATTCAGATTCAAGTTGGCGGGAATGGTGGCATGCTGCATGGCCAGCAATGTTTTCATCACACCCGCCACACCGGCAGCCGCTTCCAAATGGCCGATATTGGATTTCACCGCGCCCACCACCAACGGTGCATCCGGAGCGTGTGCCTGACCGTAGGTATTGTTCAGCGCCAGCACTTCGATCGGATCGCCCAAGCGTGTGCCCGTACCATGTGCTTCCACATAATCCACATCCGCCGCGGTCACGGCCGCATTACGCAGCGCTTTGCGGATCACCGCTTCCTGTGCCGGGCCGTTAGGCGCGGTCACGCCTTGCGAGCGGCCATCCTGGTTGATGGCGGAACCGCGAATCAGGCCGACAATGTTGTCGCCATCCCGTAGCGCATCGCTCAATCGTTTCAACACAACGATGCCGCAACCTTCCGACCGCACATAACCGTCAGCGCTGGCATCGAAGGTTTTGCAATGGCCATCCGGCGCCAACATCTGTGCCCGGCACAGCGTGACATTCGGCAACGGCGACAGTGTCAAGTTGCAACCACCGGCAATAGCAGCATCACATTCACCGCTGCGCAACGCTTGCGAGGCATTATGAATAGCCACCAGCGACGACGAGCAGGCTGTGTCGATCGTCATGCAGGGGCCCTGGAAACCCAGGAAATACGACAGCCGCCCCGACGCCATGCTGGCATGCGCGCCCGTGCCCAAATGAGCGTTGATATCTTTCGGGTCTACGTGCACATACAACTGCTGCGAATAGTCATTGGGTGCAATGCCCACGTACACGCCGGGCGTAAAGTTGGCGAGTTCCTCCGCCGTATAACCGGCCGCCTCGATCGCATTCCAACTGGTTTCCAGCAGCAGGCGTTGCTGCGGATCCATCGCTACCGCTTCTCGCGGCGAGATCGAGAAAAAGTCGTTGTCGAACTGATCCACGTCGTCGATCAATCCGCCGCGAGTGACATACATTTTGCCGCCCACTTCCGGATCGGCATCGAAAAAGCGCGTCTGGTCCCAACGCTTGGCTTCCAGTTCAACAATGCCGTCGACACCGTCGACCAGCACCTGCCAGAACCCAGCCGGGTCTCTCGCGCCACCGGGGAAACGGCACGCCATGCCGATCACTGCAATTGGTTCCGGCGCGCCTACTGGAAGGGCTTGAAAGGGCGATTGTTGCGAAACCTGCGAGCCCGTCACTGCAACCGGCGTACGCGCCTGCGCCACCTGATTCGGAATCTGATTCATCGCCGCTACGGGAGTGTTCGCCAGCGCTTTGCGCAACACATCCGCGCCACTCACTGATGGAGCAGATTCATCGGCAACATCTGCGGCTTCTCCGGCAGCACCACCGACAGCGGTTTCGGCCAGATAGCCCGCCA
Source organism: Dongiaceae bacterium (assembly GCA_035539495.1). GTDB lineage: Bacteria > Pseudomonadota > Gammaproteobacteria > Pseudomonadales > Ketobacteraceae > Ch67. The sequence goes on along the minus strand of DATLII010000134.1, from coordinate 2,304 downwards.
TTTTCTGGATTGAGGGATAATCAAACATGGTGGCAACCGGAATTTCGTAACCCATGGCATCGCACAGATCGTTACGCAGCTCCACCGCCATCAACGAATCCATGCCCAGTTCCTGCAACGGCAGACGCACGTCGGGCTTTTCATCCAGCCCCATGATGGTTTGCACCCGCTCGCGCAGATATTGCATCGCTACCTTATGGCGCTCGTTCGGGCGTGCCTGCAGCAGTTGCCGCGTCAACGGCGCGTCGCCGCTGGCCACCGGCTGTTGTGCCGCAGAAGCCGCCACACCCGCTACATTACGCAGCAGCGGCGGCAAACCACCCATTAGGCTGGCGGTGCGCGCTGCCTGTTTCCAATCGATAGCGGCCACCACCGTATGAATGCGATCGGATTGCAGCACGCTTGTCAGCAACGCTGGGCCTTGTTGCTCTGGAATCAGACCTATACCGCTGCTTTTTTCCATGCGCGCCAGCACCGCTGCGGATGTGGCCATACCACCGCCGGCCCACGGGCCCCAGTTGATGACATGCGCACACAGGCCCAGCTTGCGTCGCAGTGCGCCCAGCGCATCCAACCAGGCATTGGCGGCAGCATAGTTGCTCTGACCAGGGGAACCGATGGTGGCGGCGATCGACGAAAACAGCACGAAGAAATCCAGCGTCAATTCACGCGTGGCTTCGTGCAACAGCCAAGCGGCCTGTACTTTGGGATTCAATACTTTTTCGAAGCGTGACCAGTCCTGATTGGCAATCACACCGTCGTCCAGCACACCTGCAAGATGCAGCACACCACCCAACGGATTGGCCGGCGCAATTGTCGCCAACACTTTCGCAACGCCAGTCGGTTGCGTCACGTCTGCTTGCACAGTCGTCACCTGTGCACCGGCCTTCGCCAGTGCATCCAACGCGGCGTGAGCTTTTTCACCGGGGGCCGAACGGCCCACCAACATCAAATGCCGCGCACCCTGCTCCACCAACCAGCGCGCGAACACCAAGCCCAGTGCGCCCAGACCGCCGGTGATCAGATAAGTTTTATCAGCCTGCACCTGCAATGGGCGTACGGCCGGCAACGCATCCGACGCCAGCGTAGAAATACGCGCTACCTGTCTCTGCCCGTCGCGATAACGAATCTGATCCTCAAATTCCGCCTGACGTAATTCATCCAGCAGTATGCTGTCCGCCGTGGTGCCACCCAAATCAATCCCAGTGACTTTGGCCTGCAGCATTTCATGCGCCATTACGCGGGCAAATCCTTGCAATGCGGCCTGTGCGGGCGCCATCGCTTTCGCTGCCACGTTTTCGTCCAGCGCATTGCGGGTGACAATCCAGATCCGCGGCGAACGCGCCAATCGGGCCTGGCCAAATGATTGCGCCAATAGCAACGCCGGTTGCAATACCGACTTCAGCGAAACGGCATCAGGCGCCTGACCTGTGCCATCCAATGCAGCACCCCAGATCAGATGATCCGGCGTGATACCGGTTTGCCGCAGGTGCTGCCAAAATGCTGGCCACTGCGCAGCATCGGCATAATCGAAACCGATACCGTCGGCGTCCGCGGCAAAAGTCGCGTGCCTGCGCACGTTCACCACATCGATACCATTGCCTTCAGCAGTTGCTACCCAGTTTTCCAGCAAGCCAGACTGATCCTGAAATACCAGCAATGTGCGCGCCGCAGCGCCGGTGGCATCGAGCTGGGCGTCTGTCCAGTTCACTGCATGGAACCAGTCGGATGATGCTGTGGCGGTCGAGGTAACGCCCGTTGTTAGCTTGTCGGAAGCTGCCACAAGCGCAGTGCTTGCAACCGTTTCGGAACGCGCCGCTGCAACAGAATGACTCGCATCCGTTTTCAGTAAAGATCGATCGGCCAGCGCCGGTGCCCAATACCGTTTGCGTTGAAATGGATAGGTCGGCAACGTCAGTTTGCGTCGCGTGTAACCCACATCCAGCGCCTGCCATGCCAGCGCCACCCCTTGCGCCCACAGTTGCCCGGCACCCGTCAGTACCTGCGCCAACGCAGCATCGCCGGCATCCACCACCGACACTGGCAACAAGTTGCCCAAATCACCCTGCGCAATAGACCCGGTCCGCTCGCCTATCACCAGCAACGTGGTCACACCCGCCTGCTGGAACGACTGCACGGCTCTGCCGATCGCAACATCACCGCGCCACTGCGCTTCCCAATAATCCGGCGACGCCAACTCCTGTCGAGAAGCCAAACCGCTGACGCTGGCGATCACCGACGTCCGCGCCGATGCAAACGCTGTTGCCCGCAACTGCGCGCGGAACGGCTCGATATCACCGGCAG
>DATLII010000133.1:0-7710 GCA_035539495.1 Dongiaceae bacterium | reverse complement strand
GATCGCGAGTTGGGCCATCCCATCCGGGTGGATTTTCTGCACGGTAAAACCGGATTTCGCAGCCAGCGTTTTCAGCATGAGATGATCGTGAAGGCGGTGGCGGGGCGTAGTCGCGATCCGCTGACGGTGCTTGATTGTACTGCCGGGTTGGGGCGGGATGGTTTTCTGCTGGCGGCGGCGGGTTTTTCCGTCACCTTGGTGGAGCGTCACCCTGCCGTCGCATGCCTGTTGTTTGATGGCTTGTGGCGGGCGGCTCAGGATTTGGAAACTGCGCCGGTCTGTGCTCGGATTCGCACGCATCTGGGCAGCGCGCTGGATTATCTGGCGTCACTCACGGAAGCCGAGCGACCGGATGTGATTTGTGTCGATCCCATGTTTCCCGAGCGCACCAAGGCTGCATTGGTGAAAAAGGAGATGCGGTTGTTTCGCGCGGTGGTGGGCGACGATACAGATGCGGAAGCGCTGTTGGCGTTGGCCATGCAGCGCGCTCGCAAGCGGGTGGTGGTGAAACGTCCGCGCAAAGCGGAATTCATTGGCGGACGCAAACCGGGTCATCAGTTGGAAGGAACCAGCAGCCGATTTGATGTCTATGTCGTCTAGATCCTGCGTCGTTTAGATCTTGCGTCATTTAGAACTATGTGACTTAGGTGTGTTCGGTTCAGGCGCTTTTGAATGAGGGCCGATTAACCGGCCCTGTCCTGTTTCGATTAGCAGCTCAGGCTTCTTCTTTCTTATCCTTTCCTCGTTTCCCTTTTTTGCCTTTCGCTTTGCCGGACTTTTCCTTCGCCGCTTTTTCCTTGCTGGATTTGGCTGATTTTTCCGGAACCTCCGGCAGCTCTTTTTCCAGATCCAGTTCCGCAACCTGTTGGATGCTCTGCCGCGTGTCGGCTCCCAATAGCGAATGTGCGTCCTCGTGGGATTGCTTCAGCGCATCGCCGAAGGCCAGCAGGCCATTCTCGTCGATCCACAGCGTGCCGTTTTTCAGCATGGCCTGAATGAAATTCTTGAACAGCGCCTTATCGGAGAATTCCGGGCCACTGAACTCGTGCAGCAATGCCATGCGTTGAGCCAGCAGGGTACAGACTTCCTCCAATTGCGCTCGCCGCATCACACCGGAGCCCGACTTCAGCAGAATCTCGATGGTGATATAGAAGCGCTCCAGCGACTGCTTCACCGTATTGGCCAGAATCGTCAGGTGCATACTTTCGGTGCTGCGCGCATCCGGCGCCCAGACTTCGGTGTCGTTGCTTTGCAGGTAACCTGCTTCCACCAGCAGATCGATGCAACGGTGCACCAGCTCTGGCAGATCACTGTCCTGCCAGTGAATGAACAGCTCGGTCTGCATGAAGGGGTAAATCTGCTGGGCCAGCCGGACCAGGGTATCCCGCTTCAGACGACGGTTGTTCTGCACCAGACAGGCCAGCAGCGATAGCGGTGCGAACAGGTGAATGATGTTGTTGCGGTAGTAGGTCATCAACATCGCTTTTTCGTCGTCGAAGCGCAGCACATCGCCCAGCGGGTGTTTCTGCCGGGACAGGATTTCCAGGCGTTCGCAATACGCGATGATGTCGGTGCCGGTAAGTTGCGGTACCACCACGGTAGTGGAATAGGGGATGCGACGCAGGAAGGTCAGGTAAAAATCCAGCTGCTTGGCCAGGGCCTTTTCGTCCATCGCCAGCTTGGTGGTGGACAGCAACGTCAGACACAGCAGGTTGACCGGATTCACCACCGCAGCATTATTAATGTTGGTGATGATGCGATTGCCCAGCACGGAAACGGAGTCGCTCAGCCATTCCGGCGCGGCATTGTCGTCATAGGCCTGAGTACGCCACTCCGGCGCCAGCTCATCCAACAGTTGATTCAAGTGAATGGGTTGACCCATGTTCACATGCACTTGGCCGAACGTACCCTTGATCTTGCGCAGGGTGCGGATGATGTCGAATACGCTTTCCTTCTTCTTGGCCTTGCCGTGCAGTTCGCCCAGATAGGTACCGCCTTCCAGCACTTTTTCATAACTGAAATGAACGGGGATGAAGACGAACTGGCGACGCCGGGTTCGCAGGAAACTTCGCACGGTCATGTTGAGCATGCCGGGGCGCGGCTCCAGCAGACGGCCGGTGCGGCTGCGGCCACCTTCGATGAAATATTCCACCGAGAAGCCGCGATCGAACACCATATTCAAATATTCATTGAACACGGCGGAATAAAGCCGGTTGCCTTTGAAACTGCGGCGCATGAAGAATGCACCACCACGGCGCAGGATCGGGCCCACCACCGGCATGTTCAGGTTGACGCCCGCAGCAATGTGCGGCGGCACCAGGCCATTCACATACAGCACGTACGACATTAATAAATAGTCGATGTGGCTGCGATGGCAGGGTACATAAATGATCTCGTTGTCCTTCGCCACTTTCTGCAGTCGGTCCAGGCCATGCACCTGCACGCCGTCGTAGAGCCGGTTCCACAGCCAGGTCAGCACCAGCAGATAAAGGCGGATCACCGCGTGGGAATAATCCGCCGCGATTTCTTCGGCATAACTGCGGGCGGCGTCAAAGGCCTTTTTATAGGTGACTTTGTTGCGACGGGTTTCCGCATCGATCTCGGTGGCCACATCCGGCATGCGCAGAATCGCATTCACCAATGTGCGGCGGTGGGACAAATCGGGGCCGATAACGGTTTCCCGCAGTCGGCGGAAGTGGGTGCGCAATACGCGGGAAATCTTGCGGGCGGTGCGTTCTTTCGCCAGGCCCTCGGTCAAAACGGCGCGGACGGAAACCGGTTCAGCAAAGTACACCAGCGTCTGACGACCCTGGGCGAAGATGATGAATAGCTTGCGGAAGAAGCCGGGCACACCCCAGGTATCGGAGAACAGAATTTTGAAAATGGAGTTTTCCCGGTCGGGCGCGCGGCCCCAGAACACCGACACCGGCACCAGCTGGATATCCTGCTGCGGGTTTTGCTCCAGCCACTCGACGATGGCCAGCAGTTTTTTCGGCTGACGCTGCAGCAGCGCTTTGCGTTCCCAGAACGGGCCTCGTTCCGTCAGAAAGAACACGCCGTGGCGCTGACTGAAAGTACCCAGGGTGAAACCGTCGGAGGGGGGCGTCAGGCCCCGGTTGCGGCACTCCTGGTCGGTGACCAGATAATCCGCCAAGGACTCGTTCTTCAGTACGTAACAGATGGGGCGAGTGGGATCCAGGTTCAGTTTGCTGACGTCATCCGGCTGCACCTGGGTGCGCACCATCAGAAACAGGAATTTCCTGACCAGCCATATAAAGAGAAGATCGAGTCCTAACCAGCGTGTCATTGAACTACCTTTCGTTGAGAAAGCTCGTGTTGAGAAGCCCGTTCCATCAGATACCTGCCCGGAAAAGCCGCAGCTGCGATCCGTTTCAACTGCAACCGGCTTCAAATTGCGCTGAAGTCTAATCTCATTGCCTTATACAGGCAAAGGCAGGGTCAGGCAAAGCCCAGGCAAAGGCACCGGCGACACCACTGTAACAAATCGTTAAACTGGCGCCCCGGTTCCTGGCTATTGAAAAGGTAAGGGGCGATTTTTATAGTGCGCTTTTCAAAAAAGCCCCCGCGTTGGCGAACCATCAGACAGGCCATCGGTCGAATGGGGCGAATTTTCTCTTCAATGCGGGTCGCCGTGTTGTGAGGTTGCGCCTCTGAATGGACCCCAGCAGTCAGACTTGGTTTAGCGGGCAGGTTAGCGCCAAGAACTCGTGCAGGAACTTGTGCAAGAACTAGTGTTAGAAACTTGCGTTAGAAAAGGGAATCACCATGATCAAAATCGATAACTTGACCAAGAAGTTTGGCCAGTTCACCGCGGTGAACGGCCTCTCGTTCTCCGTGGCACCGGGCGAGGTGCTGGGCTTTCTCGGGCCGAATGGCGCGGGCAAATCCACCACCATGAAAATGATCACAGGTTTTCTGGCACCCACATCGGGCCACGTCAGCATCATGGGGCACGACGTTGCCGCCCATCCGGTGCAGGCCAAGAAATTGATCGGCTATCTGCCGGAAGGGGCCCCCAGTTACGGCGATATGACCGTGCTGCAATTCCTGCGCTTCATCGGCCAGGTGCGCGGGTATCGTGGCGCTGAACTGGCAGCCCGTATTGAGCGTTGCCAGCACGCGCTGCAATTGGACAAGGTGCTTAACCAGCCCATCGAAACCCTGTCGAAGGGTTTCCGCCGCCGGGTCGGCTTGTCCCAGGCCATCATCCACGATCCCCAGGTGCTGATTCTGGACGAACCGACCGATGGTCTCGATCCCAACCAGAAACACGAAGTGCGCAACCTGATTGCCAACTTGTCGAAAGACAAAATCGTGATTGTCTCCACTCACATTCTGGAAGAAGTCTCCGCCGTTTGTTCTCGCGCCATCATCATTGCCGGCGGCAAAATTCTGGCGGACGGTACTCCGGCGCAATTGGAAGCCCGTTCCCGCTACCACGGCGCGATCACGTTGGGGCTGGAACATGCCAGCAACGCGGAACAGATCCTGTCGGCATTGCCGCAGGTGGATCACGTGGAAGCCGGAGAGGATCACACCCTGCTGGTGTTCCCGAAAGCAGGCCAGCAATTGTTTGAAGTAGTGAACAGCGCCATCCAGCAACATCAATGGCAAGTGCGCGAGCTGCATGTGGAGCGCGGCCGTCTGGATGAAGTGTTCCGCGACATTACCCGCGAGGTGGCCTGATGAACAATCTGATCGTTATTCTGAAACGCGAACTGGCCAGCTATTTCGCGACGCCGCTGGCTTATGTCTTCATCCTGATTTTTCTGGTGCTGGCAGGTTCGTTCACCTTCTTCTTCGGCAATTTCTTCCAGGGCGGCCAGGCGGATCTGCGCGCTTTCTTCGCCTATCATCCCTGGCTGTATCTGTTCCTGGTGCCGGCGCTGTCCATGCGCTTGTGGGCAGAAGAACGCAAGAGCGGCACGCTGGAATTGTTGATGACGTTGCCGATCACGTTGCGTGACATGGTGCTGGGTAAATTCCTGGCGGCCTGGGTGTTCACTGGTATCGCACTGGCGTTGACATTCCCCATCTGGATTACCGTGAACTACCTGGGCGATCCGGATAACGGCGTAATCACCGCAAGTTACGTAGGTAGCTGGCTGATGGCCGGTGGCCTGCTGGCGATCGGTGCCTGCATTTCTGCTTCCACCAAAAATCAGGTCATCGCCTTCATCATCAGTGTGGTGGTGTGCTTCCTGTTCATGGTCAGTGGCATGGAGATCATTCAGGACTGGCTGCCCGAGGCCGTGCCGGAATCCGTGTCCACCGCGGTGGCGTCGCTGAGTTATGTCACCCATTTCAACTCGATTGCGAAGGGCGTGCTGGATCTGCGCGATGTATTTTATTTTGTGTTTTTGATTGGCGGTTGGCTGGTGGCGAATGCCATCGTCATCGACATGAAAAAAGCGAATTGAGAAGGAGCCGACGCAATGCGAGTTAATAAATGGTTTTCCGGCGCTGGCTTGATTCTGCTGGCCCTGGTGGTGTTGTTCTCCACCCTGTTCACCGACTGGTTGTTCAAAGGTGTGCGCTTCGATCTGACCGAAGGCAAGCTGTACACGCTGTCCGCAGGCAGCAAGAAAATCGTGCGCAATATTCCGCAACCCGTAGAACTGCAATTCTTCTTTTCCCAGGAAGCCACCCGCGATGCGCAAGGCTGGCGTGCCTATGCCAAGCAGGTGCGTGAGTTGCTGGAGGAGTTTGCCCTGGCGTCGAACGGCAAATTGAAGCTGAAAGTGATCGACCCCGAGCCGTTCTCGGAGCAGGAAGATCGTGCGGCGGCGTTTGGTTTGCAACCGATCGACGCGGGTCCGGGCGGTGAGAAAATGTTTTTCGGTCTGGTGGCTCAAGTGCCCCAGCCGGAAGCTGACAAACCAGCAGACGATAACGGCACTGTGGAAGTGCCCAATGTTCGCACCGAAGTGATTCCCGTGTTCCAGCCGGATCGGCAGGAAATGCTGGAATACGACATCGCCAAACTGGTGTATCAGGTCAGCCAGCAGCACAAGCCGAAAGTGGCGTTGCTGACCGAGCTGGAAGTGCAGGGCGGTTTCGACATGATGATGCGTCAACCTTCGCAACCCTGGGCCACCATCACCCAGTTGGAGCAATTGTTTGATGTGAAGCGCCTGACCGGCAGCGAGCAGGAAATCAATCCCAACGAATATCAGTTGTTGCTGTTGATCCATCCGAAGAATCTGTCAGATGCCATGCAGTTCGCCATCGATCAGTATGTGTTGCGCGGCGGCCATGCGCTGATCTTCGTCGATCCGTTTGCGGAGCAGGAAAAAGGTCTGACCAGCACCGACCGCGGTTCCGACCTGAGCAAATTGTTCAAGGCCTGGGGCGTGGAATTCGACAAGACCAAATTCGTCGGCGACGCGCAACTGGCGGTGCAGGTGGGAGGTCAAGGGCAGGAGCCGGTGCGACACCTGGCGATCCTGCAGCTGAGCGACAAGAATCTGGCTCGCGACGACCGGATCGTCAGCAAGCTGGAGACGTTGCATTTGTCCACGGCCGGTTTTATTGCTCACGCGAAGGATTCGAAAACCACGTTCGAACCGCTGATGGAAAGTTCCGAATATGCCATGGCGATGGAGGCGGAAAAGCTGGCCACGATGCAGGACCCGCGTGATCTGATGAACGGTTTCACACCTGGCGGTACGCCGTTTGTTCTGGCGGCACGAGTCAGTGGTGATGTGCCGAGCGCGTTTCCGGATGGCGTGCCCCAGTCAGAAGGCACCAGCAAGGATGCGCAAGGCGCGGATCAGAAAACGCCTGATCAGAAAAACGCTGCTGCCGACAAAGCAAAAGCCAAGCCCAAAGCCGATGACGAATATCTGAAAGCCTCGCAACAACCGATCAATGTGGTGATCGTGGCCGACACCGATCTGCTCACCGACCGCCTCTGGGTGCAGGTACATCAGTTCTTTGGCCAGCAGGTGGTGCGTCCTTTTGCTGACAACGGCGACTTCTTCTTTAATAGCGTTGATGTGTTGTCGGGCAGCGCCGACCTGATTGGCATCCGCGGTCGCGGTCGTTACTTCCGCCCATTCACCGTGGTGCAGGATATGCAGCGCAGTGCCGAAACTTCGTTCCAGCAGGTGCAGGAATCCCTTAATGCGCGTCTGCAGGACATCGAAGGCAAGCTGGCGGAATTGCAGCAGAAGCAGGGCGACGACGGTAACGTGATTACGCTGACGCCGGAAATGCAGTCGGACCTGCAGAAGTTCCAGCAGGAAAAACTGGATATCCGCAAGCAGTTGCGCGAAGTGCAGCACCAATTGAACCAGGACATCGACGCATTGGACTTCCGTTTGAAACTGATCAATATTGCGGGAGTACCTTTGCTGCTGACCGTCCTGGCGATTCTGTTGGCGGTGTACCGGCGCAAGCAGATGCGCCGTATCGCCTGACATTGCCAGCCCGTCCGTCCTGGAAGCTGAATGGATGACACGCTGATCGATCAGGCCCTGGCCGCCCGGCCGGGGCTCGACTCAAACAACCTGCCACCGCGTCTGGTGGTGGGTTTCAGTGGCGGGCTGGATTCCACCGTACTGTTACATCTGGTGTGGCGCTGGCAGCAGCGTCACCCTGATGCCGATTTGCTCGCACTGCACATCAATCATCAATTGCATCCCCTGGCGTCGCAGTGGCAGCAGCACTGTGCTGCACAATGCCAAC
>DATLII010000132.1:0-10679 GCA_035539495.1 Dongiaceae bacterium | reverse complement strand
TACATTATGGACGTGACACAGGATGAAGTGGTGGCAACTCTACGTAATCTGAATGTGGAACTGCTGATTCATGGCCATACACATCGCCCTGCCGTGCATGACCTGGTTGTGGATGGCAAACCAGCGCAGCGCATTGTACTGGGCGACTGGTATAAGCAAGGTTGGTATTTACGGGCGGATGCTAACGATTTACAGCTGAAGCCGTTTCCGTTCTGAAAAATTTCCACGTTGAAAATCGCGGCGTTCTGATATTGTTCCTATCGAACAAACTTCCCTGCCGGATTCATCTCAAATAGTTTTGTCTCAAATCGACTTGCCACAAAACGCCAGGCATCACGCTGCTGGAACACCACTGTGAAAGCGGAAATCCGGATCCGGCGATTCAATCAATTCTCGCTCCACCTGACGGAAGAAAACGACCCTATCTTCAATATCAACTGGGGAATATTCGCGCGCCAGCGCCAGATAGTCCTCATGGTGGCGACTCTCTGATTTCAGCAGGAACACATAGTATTTGCCGATCTCGGCGGTGGCGGGGTTCGCCTGTAATAACGGCGCCAGGGCGGCAAACCGTTCACAGGAGCGGGCCTCGATAAATGCACCGATAATCAGCGTATCTACCAGCTTGCCCGGTTCCTCGGGACGGATATGCTGACGCATCCCCTGCGCATAACGCGATGGAGACAAGTGGCCGTACTGGTAGCCGTGCTTATCCATCAACTCCACCACCTGTTCGAAGTGGAGCAATTCTTCTCGCGCCAACTGGGACATGTCCGACAGCAGGTTGCGCTTGTCCACATAACGGAACAGCAGATTCAACGCGGTAGAGGCAGCCTTCTTTTCACAGTGAGCATGATCGATCAGCAGAATCCCCAGATTGGGCAGCGCCTGCTGCAACCAGGCCTCCGGTGTGGGACAGCCGAGAAACCCTTTGATGTGATCCAGATCCGCCATGCTTTTTTACCAACGTTTACGAATTGAACGCGCGCATTATATGTTTTCCGTGGAGGGATGGCGATTTTTCCCCTATTCTTTGCCGTCGTGTTGAATTGCTGGGAAACGCCGGTGGATCTGAAAGGTACTATCATCGTCGCCGCATTGAAGGCGCTGGGCAGCTTGCCGCTGCCGATGGTCACGCGCATTGGCGGCGTGGTGGGCGTGCTGGCCTGGCACTTGGCTCGGGATCTACGGCGGGTGACGTTAATCAATCTGCAGATCTGCTTTCCTGACATGCCGTTGAAGGAACGCAAGCAACTGGCACGGACGTCGGTCATTGAGACCGTTGTGACGGTAATGGAATCTGGTGCGGTCTGGACCAAGAAGCCGGCGGAAATAACCCCTTACGTGACCTCGACTCAGGGCGAGGAGTTGATTCAGCAGGCTCTGGATCAAAAGCGCGGAGTCATTCTGATAGTGCCCCACCTGGGTAATTGGGAAATCGCGAATTACCACATTTCCTCCCGTTATCCCTTCATGGCCATGTATGCCCCGGTGCCTTTACCGGCCCTGGATAAACTGATTTTCGACGCCCGCAGCCAGATGGATGCGGAGTTCGTGGCGGCGGATCGCACCGGTGTCCACGCGCTGATCGGCTTTCTGAGCAAGGGAGGTCTGACCGGTGTTCTGCCAGACCAACAACCCAGTCTGAAAAGTGGGGTATTCGTGCCCTTCTTTACCCAAACGGCACTGACCCCGGTATTGCTATCCAAGCTGATCCAGCGTACCGGCTCAGCGGCTTTTGGCTATACCTGTCTGCGCAATCCGGACAATCGTTCCTTCCGCACCGTTTGCATTCCGGCGGATGAGGCCATTTACGATGCGGACGAAACCGTGTCGGCTGCCGCCATGAATCGCACCATCGAAGAGTTGATCCGTCTGGCGCCTGAGCAATATCAATGGGAGTACAAGCGCTTCAATAAACGCCCGACCCGGGACGAGCCCCGCCCTTATTAACCGGCTCGCCGCCCATTGCTGGTGCGCACTGCCCCAATGAAGGTCAGACGATTCAGTCACTTGGCGCTGAATCGCAGCCATTCGCCCGTCTAACGCAGCTGTTTTGCCAATCGCGATCTGATATAATTCCGCCCGCCTAATTTTCGGTATCACCGCAGGCGGCGGGATGCTCCGGCACTCTACCGGCAAGAATTACCCCCCTCCTCAGCGCGCACCTATGCCGAATACTTACCTGTAGAGAGGTTCCATCGTGCTCGAAGCCTATCGTAAACATGTCGCCGAACGTGCCGCTCAAGGCATCCCCCCCAAACCGCTGGACGAGAAACAGACCGCCGAACTGGTCGAGCTGCTGAAGAATCCTCCCGCCGGTGAAGAAAATTTCCTGGTTGACCTGATCACCTACCGCGTTCCTGCCGGTGTGGACCAGGCTGCCTATGTGAAGGCGGGCTTCCTGGCTGCCGTAGCCAAGGGCACAGCCAAGTCGCCGTTGATCAGCCGCGAGAAAGCCACCGAGCTGCTGGGCACCATGTTGGGCGGTTACAACGTCGATCCGTTGATTGAGCTGCTGGATGACGCCGCGGTGGGCAAGATCGCCGCCAAAGGTCTGTCCCACACTCTGCTGATTTTCGATTCTTTCCACGACGTAGTGGAAAAAGCCAAGACCAACGCCAATGCCAAGCAAGTACTGGAATCCTGGGCCAACGCCGAGTGGTTCACCAGCCAGCCGGAAGTGGCGAAGAAAATCACCATCACCGTGTTCAAGGTGACCGGCGAAACCAACACTGACGACCTGTCCCCCGCCCAGGATGCCTGGAGCCGTCCGGACATCCCGCTGCACGCCAACGCCATGCTGAAAAACGCCCGCGAAGGCATCAACCCTGAAAAACAGGGTGAAATCGGTCCTATCAAACAGTTGGAAGCGCTGAAAGCCAAAGGCCACACCGTTGCTTACGTTGGTGACGTTGTGGGTACCGGTTCTTCCCGTAAATCCGCTACCAACTCGGTGCTGTGGTTCACTGGTGACGATATCCCCTTCGTGCCGAACAAGCGTCAGGGCGGTATCTGTATCGGCTCCAAGATCGCGCCGATTTTCTACAACACCATGGAAGACGCCGGCGCCCTGCCCTTCGAGGCTGACGTGGGCAACCTGAACATGGGCGATGTGGTCGACATCTACCCGTACGAAGGCAAGATCACCAAGCATGGCACCAACGATGTGATCTCCACTTTCGAACTGAAATCCGACGTGATCCTGGATGAAGTGCGCGCCGGCGGCCGTATCAACCTGATCATCGGCCGCAGCCTGACCACCAAAGCCCGCGAGCAACTGGGCCTTGGCGCTTCCACCCTGTTCCGTCTGCCTGCAGGCGTTGTGCAGAGCAACAAAGGCTTCACCCTGGCGCAAAAAATGGTAGGCAAGGCGTGCGGCGTGAAAGGCGTGCGCGCCGGCGAATACTGCGAACCGAAGATGACCACCGTTGGCTCCCAGGACACCACTGGCCCGATGACCCGCGACGAGCTGAAAGATCTGGCATGTCTGGGCTTCTCCGCAGATCTGGTGATGCAATCCTTCTGTCACACCGCTGCTTATCCCAAGCCGGTGGACGTGGAAATGCAGCACACCCTGCCCGACTTCATCATGAACCGTGGCGGTGTTTCGCTGCGTCCGGGCGACGGCATCATCCACTCCTGGTTGAACCGCATGTTGTTGCCGGACACCGTCGGCACTGGCGGTGACTCCCACACCCGTTTCCCGATTGGCATTTCGTTCCCGGCCGGTTCCGGTCTGGTGGCGTTCGCAGCTGCGACTGGTGTAATGCCGCTGGATATGCCGGAATCGGTTCTGGTGCGCTTCACTGGCAAACGTCAGCCTGGCATCACTCTGCGTGATCTGGTGCATGCGATTCCGCTGTACGCGATCAAAGCTGGCCTGCTGACCGTTGAGAAGAAAGGCAAGAAGAACGTGTTCTCCGGCCGCGTGCTGGAAATCGAAGGTTTGGAAGATCTGACTGTCGAGCAGGCGTTCGAACTGTCTGACGCTTCGGCTGAGCGTTCTGCTGCAGGTTGTACCATCACCCTGTCTGAAGAATCCGTTGCCGAGTACCTGAAATCCAATATCACGCTGCTGAAGTGGATGATTGCGAATGGTTACGGCGATGCCCGCACCATGGAGCGTCGTATTCGCGGAATGGAAGCCTGGCTGGCCAAACCGGAACTGATGCGCGCTGATAAAGATGCTGAGTACCACACCATCATCGACATCAACATGGACGAGATCAAAGAACCCGTTCTGTGCTGCCCGAACGATCCGGACGATGCGAAAGTGCTGTCCCAGGTTGCCGGCGACAAGATCGACGAAGTGTTCATCGGTTCCTGTATGACCAACATCGGTCACTTCCGCGCTGCTGGCAAACTGCTGGACAAAGTGGAAGGTGGTTCGCTGGCGACTCGTCTGTGGCTGGCACCGCCGACCAAGATGGATCAACACCAGTTGATGGAAGAAGGCTACTACAACATCTACGGCCGCGCCGGTGCCCGCACCGAAATGCCGGGCTGCTCGTTGTGCATGGGCAACCAGGCACGCGTTGCGCCGAACACCACTGTGGTGTCGACTTCCACCCGTAACTTCCCCAACCGTTTGGGCCAGGGTTCCAATGTGTACCTGGCGTCGGCGGAACTGTCTGCGGTTGCTGCGGTGCTGGGTAAATTGCCGACGGTTGAAGAGTACATGAAGTACGCCAACCAGATCGACAGCATGTCTGCCGATATCTACCGCTATCTGAACTTCGACCGCATGGGCGAATATCAGGAAGTGGCAGATACCGTGAAAATCCCGGTTCTGCAGGACGCGTAATTTCGCCGCGTTCACTGTATTAAACCGTTTGCTGCAAATAAACAAAGGGCCCTGATGGGCCCTTTGTTTTTGCTAAGTGTTTTTCTATCTTACCGCACGCCCTAGCTCATCCTTGCAGAATCTATTCGTGCTGATCTTGCTCAAACAAGCACTTGGTCTGACATAAGCATCCGAGTAGGATGACTGCTTACTACCTCTGCAAATATTCCAATGCCAAAGGATTGTTCCATGTCGGTTACCGTTCAGATTCAAGATTCCATCGCCCACATCAGCCTGGATGACGGCAAAGCCAACGCCGTATCGCCCACTTTGCTGGACCAGTTGAATAAGGCGCTGGATCAGGCAGAGCGTGAGGCCAATGCGGTGGTGTTGTCGGGACGGCCGGGACGGTTCTCAGCGGGTTTCGATTTGTCAGTAATGGGCCAAGGTGGAACCGTCATGGCAAATCTGGTAGCCGGTGGCGCCAAGCTGTCGCACCGATTACTGCAATTTCCAGTTCCCGTGGTAATTGCCTGCACCGGTCACGCATTGGCGATGGGTGGGCTGCTGTTGCTCGCGGCGGATTATCGTATTGGCGCAGAGGGCGCGTACAAAATTGGATTAAATGAAGTAGCGATCGGGCTGACGATGCCGTTGTTTGGCGTTGAACTGGCGCGTGGCCGCTTGCATGTTCCGCACTTCCATCGCGCGGTCATCAACGCGGAAATATTTTCACCTCGTGGCGCGTTGGAAGCAGGTTTTGTGGATCAGCTGGTGCCTGAGGCAGAGTTAGCCAGCGCTGCCGTAGCGGCGGCAGTACAACTGACGCAGTTAAATCGGTCGGCGCATCATCTGACGAAGTTGCGGGTGCGAAATGAAATATTGGCAGGCGTTGCACAAGGGGTGGAGAAAGAGTTTGGAATTGTGCTGACCTAAAGCCATCGGCTGAGCCACTTCATTCCCGACCTGGACTGTTAGCAAAAAGGGAACCCAAACCTTCAGCCTGCGTTTACACCCGATAGCCTGACCTCCATCTGACTTTAGCTCGATTGGCAGCAGTAGCCTGATAACAGCAAAAGCACGCTTTGATCTATAGTCAGCGATATGACGGACAGCACGATCACACAAGAGTAAATTCAGGCCATGCAAAGCCATTCAGAGCGCGGTGTTTCAGCAGACGATTATCAGCTGATGATTGAAGCCGTCACGGATTATGCGATTTATATGCTTGATCCCAGCGGCTTCATTCTAAGCTGGAACGCAGGTGCGCAGGCGCTGAAAGGTTATACAGCAGAGGAAATTATTGGCCGCCACTTCTCGATTTTTTACCCCGTTGAACTGCTGGACCGCAACTGGACCGAGCACGAATTGAATGTCGCCAAGGAAACTGGCCGCTACGAAGAAGAAAGCTGGCGGGTTCGCAAAGACGGATCGCGGTTTTGGGCCAGCATCGTCATCACCAAACTCGTCGATAAAGACGGCACATTTCGCGGATTCTGTAAAATCACTCGCGACCTGACAGAACGGCGGCGGCAGGAGGATTTGCTCCGCAGCAGCGAAGAACGTTTTCGTCTGCTGGTAGACGGTGTTTCTGACTACGAAATCTTCATGCTCGATCCCGCTGGCTTTATTGTCAGCTGGAACAAAGGTGCCCAAAAGAGCAAGGGCTACGACGCAGCAGAGATCATCGGCAAACACTTTTCGATTTTCTATCCTGAAGAAGTCTCTGCAACCGGTTGGCCCAATCTGGAACTGGAGAAGGCCAAGGAATTCGGCCGGTTTGAAGATGAAGGTTGGCGGGTTCGCAAAGACGGCAGCCGTTTCTGGGCAAATGTCATTATCACAGCCCTTTATGATTCCCAGAACCGTCATCGCGGTTACTCCAAAATCACGCGTGACCTGACCGAAAAACGTCGGATGACTGTGTTGGAAGCAGAGAGCCGCCGCATTGCGACCTTCATCGCCATGCTGGCACACGAGCTACGTAACCCCCTCGCGCCTATTACGAATGCACTGGCCATCATGAACCAGTTGCCGAATTTGGATAGCGATGTGGTGCTGGCGCGGGACATCATTTCCCGGCAAAGCAAACAGCTAAATCGTTTGGTGGATGATTTGCTCGATATGAGCCGCATCACCGCAGGCAAGCTGCATCTTGAATCGAAACCGGTCCTGATGGAGGCCGTGATTAAAGATGCTATCGAAATGACAAATCCACTTATTCAGGCCCAAGCCCATGCGGTCAACTTGTCGCTGTGGCCTGAACCGGTGTGGGTCAGCGGCGATCGCACACGGCTGACTCAGATCCTGTGCAATCTGCTGCACAACGCTGCCAAGTTCACTCCGCGCGGCGGTCAGATTCAGGTGGGGTTGAGTGTAGAAGATAATACTGCAGTGCTTTCGGTGAGCGACAATGGCCCGGGTATCGACCCTGCCCGTCTACCACGATTGTTTAAACGTTTTGAACAAAGCAATGCGGATGCTACTAAAACGCATGGCGGTTTGGGATTAGGGCTTAGCCTGGTCCAGGAGCTTACGCTGTTACATCATGGCAGCGTGACGGGCAACAGTTCTGGCATTAATGGTGAAGGCGCGCATTTCAGAGTCGAACTACCCCGCATTGCATCCCCAAGTGATTCCAATCATCCTCAAGCGCCGCCATCCAAAACCGTGCTGGTTGTGGATGACAACCACGATGCGGCTGACACGCTGGTCCTGCTGCTGTCAACGATGGGTTATGCCTGCAAGGCTGCATACTTTGGAAAAGACGCCATTGAAATGGCGAAGCACGACAGACCGTCCGTGGTAATTCTGGATATTGGCTTACCTGATATCGATGGAATTGCAGTGGCCAGTCAAATCAAAGCCGAGATCATGGACCCACCACAATTGATTGCGCTGACCGGTTACGGCCAGGATCAGGATCGGGAGCGCAGTTTCAGTGCAGGCTTTTTCGCGCATCTGACCAAGCCAGTTGATCCCGTAAAGCTGCGGTCGATGTTGCAATATCTATTGGCGTAATGTTCGCTATTTAACAACTTCTATTTCAACGTCAATTAAGCCTTGCGCAGTATTACCGATACTGCTGAACGCCGATTTGGACAGATCGATAATTCGACCTCGAACAAAGGGTCCGCGGTCGTTGATACGGACAACCACACTTTTCCCATTGTCCACATTCGTCACCTTCACCTTCGCGCCGAACGGAATGGTTTTGTGCGCAGCCGTTTTCAAATCATGGCTGTACTTCTCGCCATTGGCGGTTTTTCTGGACTGATGCTTATTGGCATAGAAAGAGGCTTCACCGCTTTCGGTGTAACCGACCCAGTCTGCGGGATTTTTGGATTGGATAGTGCTACAGCCCAGTATTGCGAAAGTAGCGAGGAAGATGATTAGATTTTTTAAAGTACGCATATTCTTGTAATAATCTCCTTCCCCGCCATCCCGTGCTTAGCTGCCCGTTGACTGCGGTTTTGGTGGTAGTGGCTGTTGCTCTACCCTCTCCAAATCCGGATTCAGGCAAGCCCAACTCGGCGCGCTCGACGCCCAGATGTTTGTTGTAGGTTGGATCGAGGACGGATCATCAAGATTACCTACCCGTACCACCCGAAATTGCGGACGCCCCGACGATCTGCCAAATAAATGGGTGCCGCAATTCGGACAGAACTGGCGCACAATTTCGTTGCCACTATCGGCAACCTTGGCATATTCAGCGACTTTTCCCGAAATGCTAAGGCTATCAGCCGACACCAGCAAATTGACTGTTCCGTTGGCGGCCAAGTGCTGGCAATCGCGGCACCAGCATATTCGGATTGCGTGGGGGTCCATAGAGAGTTTAAAGCTTACCGCGCCGCAAAGGCAGTGCCCGGTTCGTTCGGTCATGGGTCCAATCCTTCTAACTGTGAACTCGATCTAACTAGGACCCGTAGTCTGCCACACGCCAACCGTTACGCGGTAGGTGCCATCGAACACCAGACGAGGCAAGAGCGTTGAAGCATCTCTATTTATCACGGACGTTCAGAAACTGAAATCGGCACCCAGAGCAAATCCGCTCAATGCGATGTCGTGCAATAGTTTGTCGTCGTCCTGTTCGTAGGCCAGATGGCGATAGTCGAGTCGGACATCGCCCCAGTGAAAACGGTAGCCAAGGCCCGTCGCGAGTTGCCAGTTGGAAGTCGAGTTGCTATTGCCGAGATCCGCATAATAAGGAATAAACCATTCGCTCTTTCCCAACTCGATATTGCCCTTGGCGCCGAGGATGAGTGTGGTTACGTCCCCTTTTCTCTCAGTGCTGCCGGAGCGGGCGAACGTCTGCGTGCTATTGGGCAGTGTTACATCGGCATTGAGATCCCAATCACTGGCAAATTCCAGATCCAGCCGGCGAAGCCCTGCAAACATCTCCAGGTTCGCCATCGCATTCTTCCAAACGCCATAACCACCCGCGACAGCCCACACCGAGCCTTTGAACGACGAATCGGCACTGCCACCGATTTGGCTGGTCGAGACGTTAATAGGTCCCGATCCTGGGTTGAAGTCGACGCTCTTTACCGTGCTGCTGACATCAGCGAGATGCAGATACAGATAGTCGGTGAACACAATCCACTGCCCATTACGCGCTTCTGCTGCAATCATGAAGACGCCTTCTATTTTGCTAAGCACATCTTCATCATCGGCGTCGACATTGGCGGAGGCCTCATTGGGCGGCGGTGGGCCATACCGAAGCTCCGCATCGACTCCCGGCACCCAAAGATAAGGCATGACAGAGAATGCCCAGCCTGGTTGCGCCTCACCTGCGGTTACTGAGCCACTTAGCGCAAGGCTGGTAACGAAGGCCAACGCAATCGCTGGGTTTCTAAAGCCTGCATTTCGCATTTGAGATTCTCATCGAAGAACGGATTTATTGGGTTGGCCTGCAATGGTCATCAGACATCGATCATGGCTCTAGCCGTCTTAATATCCACTATGGTCTACCCATCATACAACTATCTGGACACTTTGGGTTTGCGGCCAGAAATGGACTGGTTCTTGCTGCACTTTCCTTTGCAACTTTCAAGGAGGAAAAACGTATGAGCGCACAACCCGAAACTATTAGCGATATTGTGGGCCTTTGGCTGGGCTATTGCGTCAGCCCCGTACTAGCAGCAGGTACTTTGATACGGCGTGCCCGTGTATTTCATCCCGGTGGAACGGTTTATCACGGCGTGGTTAAACCGCATCCAAATGTAAAATCCCCCTACTTCGAGCTTGCCAAGAACTTATCGGGTGGCGCGATTGTACGTTTTTCCTCTTCGGCTTGGAAAAATGAGTCAATTCTTCCTGATGCTTTGGGTTTCTCTATCCGATTTCGCGTGGGAAAGCCACCTCATATCAATATTGAAGAAGGCGCTCAAGATTTAATATTAGTGACATCGCCAGGGCTCGAGCTATTGCCTGTGTACTTGTTTACAACCAACCAGCATGATTTTCTTGCGAATACCTTTTATGGCGCGGCACCGTATAAAGTTGCAGATCAATCACGTAGTTTAATCCGCGTCGTTCCCTCTGCCGTGAACACAACAGGGAAAACACGGGAGGAAAAGTTAGCCAATGCGGTAGCGCAAGGCATTGCCGTTTTGCAGTTGGAAGTTGCTACCAAGGATGTACCCGATCGTTGGCACCCGGTTGTGGAGGTGCGTTTAGATCACGCATACGAACCGAAGCGCCCTATCACCTTTTCACCCTTTCATGCCGGGCTTGGCATTCAGCCGCAAGGCTTTATAAATTACCTGCGAGAAGGGCCTTACGTTTTTAGCCAATTCATTCGTAACCGGGCGGCATCAGCGGTCGATGCCGAGAATGAAGTGGCGGTAGAGGAATCGCCCAAGACAGCGAAAACCAAGCCCACTAAAAAGAC